>CAZTVY010000007.1:0-21501 GCA_964617235.1 uncultured Rikenellaceae bacterium
AATTACCAAAAAATCGCAATTAAATGTGGACATAGCAGTATAATTTGCACAAAGCTACAAAATATCTTGCGGGCGACAAATTTTGTCTATAGTTTGATGGGAACTCTTTTCCTTTGAGAAAAACCTAACACTTCCTTGTAACCAATAAGTTTTAGCAACGATGCTGCTTCAGAGAAAAACTGTCCAATATTCTGCTCAACGTGGGCATCGGAACCTAATGTAACTGGTACTTTATAATGATGAAGAATTTCGATAAAGTTAATTGACGGATAAAACTCCGCGCAAGGTTTGTTTTTACCGCTGGTATTTAACTCAAAGGCAACACCGTAATCGCTGAATACCTTTGCGGTTTCCTCATACAGCTTATCAAGATGAATACTGGGGTGGTAGGCGAATTTTTTGGCCAAATCGCAGTGACCCATAATATCGAATAATCCTGATTTTGCGGAGCGTTGAACCAGACTAAAATAGTTTTTGTAAAAAGCATTTATATTGATGTTATCGTAGGGCGATATATCTGTATCGAAATTCCAATCGTCAATAAAGTGAACCGAGCCAATGCAGTAATCGAGCGGAATGGTTTTTAGCAACTCGGCAATCTGCTTTTCCTTTCCCACAATATAATCCACCTCGGCACCGAGTTTAATAGGGAAATTAATCGACTTCTCCTTTAGCTGCAAAATGGTTTCAACCATTAAAGGTATTGCAGATAGTTCCATTGACCAATTTATTGGCTTAACGCTAATATGGTCCGAAAATCCAATTTCGGACACCCCTCTAACCAATGCTGACGCAAGCATATCCTCGTGGGTATCGCGGCCATCGGAAAAGTTTGTATGCATATGGTAGTCGGGGTACATAGTACAATTGTTTTCTTTAATCAACAATTCAAATGATAAGAGGTTGAAGCCCTTTTGATATTTAACCAAAACTTAACATCAATATAAATATAATGCTTTATTGAATTGACCTATTCTTTTCCTGAGTTTTCTTTGTTCAATACCGATATGTTTTTTCCATAAAAAGTTGACTCTCTATATTTTTCAACTTTTATGGATGCTGCTTTCGAGAAACGATTGTAAGTATTATCATCACTTAAAACGAAATTGATTTTTTGTGAAATCTCTTCAATTTGTTTTGATGAGATACAGTATCCATTTACATCATTCTCCACTAACTCTGTAACTCCCCCAACAGGCGGAACAATTGCGGGCAACCCATAGGCCATCCCTTCGAGCACGGTCAATCCAAATGTTTCAATCCACCTGTCGGTATTTGAGAGGTTAAGCACAATATCGGCCCATTGGTAGTGCTGGTGCAAATCACTTTTTGTGCTAAAAATCTCAACATTCTTTGGATTACCAACCTTTTTGGCAAACTGCTCAGCATCATTTTCCGATGCACTCAAAATCAACCTAAAACATAGATGTGGATTTAACTTGGATAGAGCGATAAACTCTTCAACTCCTTTGTATATTTTAAGCGATGAAACCATTAGAACGTTTTTTCTCTCCGTTTTGCAACGGATATATTCTTTTGCGGTGTAGTAGAATTCATCGTCGATGCAATTATGTATGATGTATGTTCGTTTTCCAGACACTTTTTCAACATTGGCTAAATATTCCGACACATATACTACGTCTGTAGCACTGATTCTAAGTATCCACATTAAAAAACGTTTGAGGATAAACGGACGGGTTGAGGTTTCGTGCAAATGATATATTACCCTGCAACGTTTAATTTTTCCAGCAAAAGCAGCCGAAAAAGGTAGAATAGTATTGATATAAATTATATCGGTTGGTTTGACCAAAAACAGCAATCTAAAGAAAACTATAGTTTGACTTAAAAACAGGCTGATAAATCGGAATAATAGGTTATTATAGAATTTGTAAAAATTTGTATGGTAAGTTATGCCCGATATTTTACTTAAAAAGCCCTCGTTTTTTAACGATGTAGTTATGTGAACATCAAAACCCTCATTTCTCCAAATTTTAATCAGGTGCGAGAGCACCTTGGGGCTTCCAGTGTAGTTGTTTAGCAGATGAAATGCTAGTACTCGCATAGAGGTAACGTATGCTATTCAATAAAATTGATAAACTGATGGGCAATCCTATCCACATCGAGTTTTTCGATTGCTAGATTTCGTGCCTGCAAACCTAAATCGACTCTTAACTCATTATTATCGAGCAGTTTATTTAATTGATTCTCCAAATCTTCTGTACTGTTGGCAAAAAGGCAGTTTTTGTCGCTATACAGAATGTAGTCTGGTACACCCTCAATAGGCTTTACAACCATAGGCAATCCACTGGCCATTGCTTGTTGCAATGCGTTTGATAATCCTTCCTTTTTCGAAAAGTGAATATAGATATCCGATGCCTTTAGGTATTCTTCAGGATTTTGTACAAGTCCTATCAGCAGAACTTTATCATTTAAACCCTCAATAATAAGCTTTACTTCAGCAATTTCCATGGCATTATTCTTCTGTCCCCATAACCCTTTTTTGGGTTCCTTTGCACCAAGCACAATATAAATAAAGTGTTTATCAATGTTGCTCAAAGCTTTTGCAATATCGTCGTAGCCTTTTCGGTAGCACAAATCACCAATAGAGCAAATAATGGTAGTATTAGTGGGAAGGTTGAGTTTTCTGCAAAGAATCTCCTTCTCGGACTGTGCAACTGCCGAAAATCTTGAAACATTTACCCCTTGCGGGCTTTCAAAGACTTTGCTCGGAGAAAATCCTGCGCTTTCCCATCGTTTTGCAAATGCGGGCGTAGTAGCAAAGTAATAATCAACTGTGTTGAATAGTTTTTTGTTTAGCCAACCTTCTAGCCCCTTGTTAAGCGTGAGCGTGGATATATCGTCGAAATCCATTAGGGTAGACCTGAAAACAACTTTTTTCCCGAAAAGTTTACCAACAAATAAGGAGTACTTGTAGGCAAGCATTCTACCATAAACTATTATTGTATCAGAAACAAGAATTTTGTAGGTGACGATAGGAAAGAAAACTAAACGCGATATTATTTTTCCAAGCAAAAACTTGTTGAAATAGGGGGAACGTAAAATACTTATTGTTCCTAGGTTCATTTTTAATGGTAGTCGAGCATACGGATTCAAACTTACCACCGAAACCTTGCAGCCCATTTTTTCTAATGCTTCTGCAAAAACCAAAGCGCTATCGCCATCGCCCGATATAATTGGACGAATAAACGAAACGCATATCGTAATTCGGTTTCTTTTTTGTACTTTCACTCTGTAAATTTATCACTTTTTATATGGTTTCCATAGTAATGACTGTATTTAATGGCGAAAAGCATCTATGCAAATCCATAGAGAGTGTACTGAATCAAACATACCATAACTTTGAGTTTATTATTGTTAATGATGGTTCAACCGATTCAACCAATGCAATACTTCAAGATTATGCCAGTCAGGATAATCGAATAGTTGTAATCGATAATGAACACAAAGGAATTCCTTACTCAGCCAACCTAGGCGTTTGTCAAGCCAAAGGTGATTTTGTAGCACGCATTGACCACGACGATATTTGGATGCCTCACAAACTGGAGCATCAAGTTAATTTTCTGGAAAGCAATCCAGATATCGCTTTGCTTGGTTCATCTGTTATTCCTGTTGATATTAATGGTGAAATTGATAGTCGATTCTCAAGACTTTTCAATAACGGCGAGGAATTCGATAGCAAAAGATTTAGAGCAACTATTCTGCGAAACTGTCTGATTTGTCACTCCTCATCCATATACCGCAAAGATGCTTTTAATGCTTTAGGGGGATATAATACTTCGTTCAATACCAGTCTCGATTACGAGCTGTGGACTAGGTTTGCCTCAAAGTATAAATGTTTTATAGATAGGGAGCCGTTGGCTTATTATAGAATTTGGCAGGGGAATATATCGGAGACTAAAAAGAAAGCGCAACTTATAAACTCATTGAGAGTTAGGCTTCGTGGATTAGTTATTCTTGGTTTTTGGCCAGCAAACATTTACTACTTATTGCGTTTTCTGGTAGTTGTTGTTTTGAAATCTTTCTTTTACTGGCTTTTAATTAAACCCGTAAAACGAATTTTTCTCAACAAAACAATGGCCTTCCAGTAAAGTAAATCTATCCAATGTAATAGAAATAGCAGAATATATTTAGAGCGAATAATCATCGATTTGTTGTGAAGTTCGTAATTATACTTTACCATATTATCGTAGCAAATGTGCTCAATAATTGCAATATCTGCTTCTGATAATTCATTTTTCCATGCACTTATTCTACCGATAATTGGAGGTTCACTAACCATAATATGTTTTTCATCGATTTTATCGTAGAATGGCTGTTGTTCGAAATCAGATTTTTTAGATAATTCGAAATCAGATTTTACAATCCTATTTAAAAGATTTTGTATAGTGAGTTTAGTGTTTCCAATTAGTTCCTCGTAAGTGATAGTATTTAATGGGATGCTATCATTTTTAAATTTTTCATTTGTTTTACAATGCCTATTCCAGATTCTAGCAGTAGTTAAAGCATTATTCGACATTAGTCTATTTTGCGAAAGGTTGATTGTTCGTTTCTGTGAAGCAAAAACGGCTCGGGGGTCTCGTATTAAACTCACAAAACATACACTTGGATTAGAATTGCTCAGCACCTTGTCGTATTCCAAAATACTACGCTCCTTAAACACAATAAATCTTGGGCTTTTAGTGAGCTTTTTTGAATAATCATCTATAATTTTAAAGAACAAATCAATTCTGCTTTTACATCCAGTTGAATTTATTGGAATATCCCAAAGAGCAAATTTCTTTTCATTCGAAATCGCTTGTCTAAAATTTCTCAAAAATCTAGGATTTATTTCTTTGTTTGGTTTTTTAAGTAGAATTCTAACCAGAAAATCAAGTTCAGGGCAAACTACAACTCCTTCAATTTTATTTAACTCGTTTAAGAGAAAGGTTGAGCCCGACCTATCGCAGTAACCAATGAATATATATGTTGGTTCTATCATTAATGTTTAATTATCAAAGTTATAATCTGTCAGCCAAGGATACCTCCTCACATTCTGCATTACCAAATTTATAAGATGTTCAGGCCAATTTATACTATGTCTAGTTTTCTTTGGACTCTCAAATACAATTTTGCCACACGACTCAAGATAATCTTCATTTGTTTCCAATCCAATTTTATTTACAAGGAACTCTAACAGTTCTTTAGGATGTTTTATAAAATCCTCATGCTTTATATCGATGATTTCTATTCTTGAATCTTTTTTTAGTTGGTCAATCATTTCTGCGGTGGCAAAATACTTGGAAATTATCTGTTCCAAATCTTTTTCAGTAACAAGTTTCTTAACCAGATTTCCACCTCTGGCCCAAGTTGTAATATTGTCAAAAGGATTTCTGTAAACATGAATATACTTTGCTGGCAATCCAACCCGTTGCTCCATAATACTGAGCAAACTGGGGTTTTCTTTAAGCAGATAAGCACTTCCTCCACCTTTTTTATCACCAATTACAATTAAATCAGTATATCTACCCTGAAATTGATTTGGTACTGCGTAGGAATATCCAGTGCACATTCGCCCCGCTTTTGCATTTTTCTTTGAATTGCTCAGCAGCAATGAAAAGACTTGATCTTTGGAAAATCCACGTTTAAAGTATTGCAATGCATTGATTTCGTGAGCAATAATCATATTCGGATGGGCATCGAGCAATGCACCTATTAGTGTATGTCCACTGCGTGGATAGCCAATAAACATTACATAGGTTTTAATACCTTCAAATAACCTACGATTTATTCGCCCTTTCACCAACGAGGAGAAATACTGAACTAAGGTTGAAAATTTCGACAAAAATTCGTTTAACATTTAAGCCATTTAGTTTTACCTTAAACCTCATAAAGAGTAAGTTAATCAAAATTCATATATTAACTGAAACAAAATACTTGGTTTAGATGTAATGATAATGTAATTTTATATAATATTTTCTATAACTGGTACTACTTTTGCTCTAAAAATTAAAACTGAACTGCTATGAAACAGTTAAAATTACTCCTATTTACTTTTTTCTTATTCCAAGGCACTCTAATATTCTCTCAGAATTGGGAATGGGGAAAGCATGTAACTGGAACTGGAGATATTTTCAACCAACTTACTAAGGTGGATGGAAGTGGTAATATAATTGTTGCTGGTGCAAAAAATGCCTCAACAACATTTGTTGGCACTACTTACACTCTTGATGCAACAGCTAATACTCCGTTTCTAGCAAAATATAACCCTGATGGCTCTATTGCTTGGCTGGTTAATATTGGTAACAAAGATGCTACCAACCTTAAGGGTCTCAATGTCGATAGTCAAGGAAATATTATTATTTCGGGACAATTTAGGAGCACAACCGAAGCGTGTGTTTTTGGTAGTACAAATACAACCACCACTAATCCTAGCATACCTTTAACAAGTGCTGGGGTGCAGGATGCTTACCTAGCAAAATATGATACCAATGGAAATTTGCTGTGGGCTTATGATATTGGTCAAGGAACTGGTGATGACCGTGGATTTGGAGTAGTAACGGACTCCAACGATAATATATACGTTGGTGGATACTTTGTTAGTTCTTCATTTACTATTTTAGGTGCAGCAGCACCATTAACCAAAACCGTTGGTAATACTACAGGGGGAGATGGGTATATTGTGAAGTATACTTCAGCAGGATCATATCTTTGGCACAAACACTTTTCGTCTCCTGCCTATGCTCGTAACACAGGGGGAATTGCCTTAGCACCAAGTAATGGAATTTATATTGCGATAGATTTTACCAGCAGTGTTTCAGTTGTTGGAACAGATCCTTTAGTCTCAGTTAGCGCCATTGGAAATAAGGCTGTCGCTATTTTCAAAATTTCGGATATTGGAGATGTAGAGTGGGCTCGTGTAATTAGGGGTTCAACAGCAGGAAGTGGTACAAATATCGTACAAGGAGCAAAATTTTCATCTGATTCAGAGGGAAACCTTTACGCGATAGGACAGGGTAATACAACTTTAACTTTCGATAATGAATCTGGTGGTAATTTTCTAACACTTGCTTGTAATGCATATGATGGATGGGTGGCAAAGTATAATTCTACAGGGAGTTTATTATGGGCTAATATTGTAGGCGGTTTAGGAGATGAAATGTTAAACGCATCATCATATAGAGATGGTGTAATTAGTGTTGTAGGTTATTACAAGGCAGTAACTTATTTGCCAAGCCATACGGAAAAAAGAGACACCTTAGCAAATGCTGGAGGACAAGACATTTTCCTTATTAACTATAATTCTAATGGGCAATACCTAGGCTCGACTCGTTTGGGAGGTAGTTTAGATGACGAAGCATCCTCGGTGTCAATAACCGCTGATGGAAATACAGTGCTAGGAACATCATTTAAGTCTGCAACTATTAATGTTCCAGGTATTGGATCTTTTACAAATGGTGGTGTGAACAGGGATATGCTTTTTGTAAAACACATTAACATTCACTTTTTACCCGAGGAAACTCCAATTTCCTGCTCTAATGGGAATAATGGTAAGTTAAAGGTTACAATTTCTGGAGGAGGTGTGGCGCCTTATACTTACTCTTTTGCAAAACTAGGAGGTTCTCCGATTGCTTCAGGAACGTATTCTGCACCCGTTACATTTGAAAACTTAGACGCCGGTACCTATTATATCGATATTACCGATAACTTGTCAAGAACAATTCGCAAATACTATAAGATAAACAATCCTACGCCTATATCTATTAGTGGTAGCGTTGTAAATGTTAGTGGTTGCTATGCAAATCAAAATGGAGAAATTAATGTTACTGTAACTGGTGGTACAACACCTTACACATACCTTTGGGATTCTGAGGATGGGTATGGCTATATACCAACAGTTGAGGATCAGAGCAATGTCACAGCCGGTAATTATACCCTTACGGTGATTGATGCCAACGGGTGCGAGGAGCGTAAAACCTTTACAGTTACTCAGCCCTTGCAAATTACGTTTACAGGGAGTGCGTCTGTAAATAATACTTCATCAAATCCTTCAACTCCAAATGGTTCAATTACACCAGTAATTAACAACGGGAACGCTCCTGTAACTTATGCTTGGCAAGGCCCTAATGGTTTTACTTCTACAAATTCAAGTTTAACTGATATTCGGGGAGGCTCTTATGTTTTAACGGTAACAGCCAATGGTTGTATTGCTGACACAATGTTTTGTATATTAGATCAGAATCAATTAAATGCCTGTATTTCTGAGTTTCATAATCCTAAATGTAAAGGTGGTGCTGATGGTTCTGCAACAGTTACTTACACTAATTCTGTTGGTGCAATTACTATTGCATGGAGCAATGGACAAACAGATGTTGTAACAGCAACAAGTCTTTCAAAAGGAGATTACACAGTAACCATTACCGATGATATGGGGACACCCTCTGACCCTGCTGATGATGCAACAGTAACAGTTCCTTTCACTATTGGAGAGCCAGAGTACCCTCTGGAGGTTGCAACTACTGTAAATAAATCCACATGTCCAAATAGCAATGATGGATCAATTTTCCTAACTGTAAACGGCTGGTCACATCCTTATGCTTATGCTTGGTCAACCACCGATGGAAGTGGAATTATTAATGGACAGAAAGATCAGTCGGGATTAACTGCAGGTGCTTATACAGTAATCGTGTCCGATGTTTATGGTTGTGAGATTACTAAAAATCTGAACCTTACCTCTGAGTACTCCAGTCCAAGTATAACGTTGGCTGCAACCCCATCCAGTGTTGTAACAGAGGGAACTGCCGTTACGCTTACAGCATCAGGGGGGAGTGTTTATGAGTTCTTTATAGATGATGTTTCGCAGGGTGTACCTTCTGCTCAAGACAACATTGTTATTAACAATCCTGTAAATAATACTAGAATAAAAGCGGTAGGTTATAACACTGCAGGGTGCTCTGGCGAGAGTAATGAGATAACCCTAACAGTTAATCCTCCCACTTACACTGTTACCTTCAGTGTTACAAATAGTTCTACAGGTCAACCAATAGAGAATGCTCAGGTAACTATTGGGGCAGGCTCTCCAATAGTTACGAATAGTTCTGGTGAAGTTACAGCCAATTTAGTAAACGGAACCTATAGCTACACAGTTGCTGCAACATCGTACTATAGTTCTAACGGTGAGTTTACCGTTAATGGAGACGTTGTTAGCGTTCCTGTTTCGCTTACACCAATACCGCCTACCTATACAGTAACCTTTACTGTGACAAATAAAACAACCAGTTCGCCAATTGAGAATGCACAAATAACAATAGGTTCAGACTCTCCTATACTAACAAATAGTTCTGGGGTGGCTGCAGCACAAAAAGCTAATGGAACTTATAGTTACACAATAACTGCGACGACTTACTATGATATTACTGGAGAGTTTACCGTTACCGACGCTAATGTAGATGTGCCTATTCAGTTAACCTCTACCGGCATTAACGATAATTCTTTAGTTGGTTTGAACGTGTTTCCAAATCCATTCAATACCGAAATTAAGTTCACACTGACTGATAAGATAAGTAGGGTTGAGGTTTCGAATATCCTCGGCCAAAAAGTTATTGATATCAATACACAAGGAGCAAATAGCGTTAGCACTCAGGAAATTCCAAATGGAATTTATCTGGTTAAATTTACCGCCAAGAACGGCGATACTGTAATTAGAAAACTACTGAAGGATAACAAATAGAATCTTTTAAGTATAGAGAAGCCTCTGAATCCTCAGAGGCTTTTTATTTATTATACCAAGTGTTTTAAACTAAAGAGTATAAAAAAACCGCCCCAATTTGGGACGGTTTAAAATCTGAAGACTTCAAAAATTAGAAAGCAACAACAACACCAACGCTAATAGCTAATTGGCCTTGCTTAATTACGTATTTATTATCTTCTTTATTTTTAAACTTGGTGTAATCGTAAACTAACCCTGCTTCGAATGCTATTGATTCGGTAATAAAGTAAGCACCGCCCACACCAAAACCAATAGCAGGTCCTCTATATTTATCTGCATCGTCGCTACCTTGTGATTGGGTCATAAAACCTAATTTGGCCATTCCAAAAGGCTTAAATTGGCCATAGTCCAAATAGTACTTCCCAAAAGCCGAAACTCCTGTATACCTCGAAGGATCTGACCAATCGCCATCGCCTATCTTTCCCTTAACGCTTCTGTAGGATATGTTTGCTCCAATGGCAAAACCATCCATAACAAAGTAGCCAATCTCGGGAGAGAATTCGAACATTTGGGTTTTTATTTCGCCAACACTTGAACCATCGTAAGCATGGTTTTCATTAACCGAGGTAAACGACATATTTGTTCTGCCCCCCACAAGAATTTTTCCTTTTTCGAGCTGTGCGCTTGCACTAAATGCAATTAGAACAGCAACTGCTATGAATCCAAATTTTTTTATCATCTTTTTCTTTGTTTTTAACAATAAAAAACCGTCCCAAAATACTTTGGGACGGTTTTTTTATAATTTGTCTGCTTAGAAAGCGAAAACCAAACCTACATTAATACCAAAAGCTTTTGTTGCCTCATCTTCAGTATTAATATAGTGATATTTAGCATTGGCATCTAGAGTTAGTTTATCGCTTAAAGCATACTCAACTCCTAAAACTGGAGCAAAACCGAAATCACTTTCAGAGTCGTCCACATCAAGAGCATCAATCTTAGTTTTTGCAGTATAATAACCAAGTTCTGCACTAGCGTATGGTTTTAAACCTCCATCACCAAAATAATAAGTGAAAGAACCAGAAACAGGGATGATAGAAATTTTCATACCATCAACTTTTTCACCCATCATAAAATAGCCAATGTTTAGTCCAACTGCCATTTTCTCGTTTAACATATACTTGCCACCTACATTGGCACCAAAACCTGTTTTAGCAGCATCGCCAAAATCACCCATAGGGAATAGCAAACCACCACCTACGTTAACCTTAATCTGTGCACTAGCACTAACAGCCATAAGAGCTGCAACAGCGAATAAAGCAATTTTTTTAATCATAGTTTTAAAAATTTAATTGGGTTAATAATCAAAGTAAAATTAATACATTTTTCGAAAAACAATACTTATGCCAATATTTTTTTCTTAACCACTAAGAATACCCCAAAATTATAACAAACGTTACCAACAATCTATGCGCTTGATTTTAAGCATTATAAACAAATTTATTTGCCTTTGTAATATTTGAAAACTAATCAACGATTTAACGTATGTTTAAACATATTAACACTTCTTTGGTCTACGATAAGGGTAAAACTGTCAAATTTTCATTATGATATGGGAGAATAAAAACTTTGTTTGAATATAAATAACCCCTTCTTTTAAAGGAAGGGGTATAACAGATTTTTTCCTTCTTTATAATTATTCAACTACATCCATTCTTAAAATTTGGGCTGCAAGTTTCAGTACATCAACTCTATTGCCTGGAATTAATAAATGATGGTTCCCAAAGGGAGTATTTGTAAAATATCTGCTTGCAGTATCGGTAATTTCGACCTCCAGCTGCGTTCGGCAGGCTGTTTTTAGCTTTGGGCGCGCTGTAACCCTTGCAACTGTTATAAACACTTTGCTCAAACTGTTATCTAAACGGAAAATGGTTACCTCATCGGCTTTAACCTCGCCAGCCAAAGCTTGCCCTTTGTTGGTTTCGTAGTGCGTATCTACCTTAAAGCTACTTAGCAGGTTGGCGGGTGCAGTGCAGTGTGCAAACAGCGCTTTGTTACCCTCCACAAAAACGGTATTTGCCATCCACGGAATGGTGCCGCAAACCTCGCTGGCAAACATTAACCCTGCTGCACTGCAGTTATCGGCCTCGCAGGCCGAGGGAATTTTATCGTAGTTAAGTTTTGATAAAGCCAGGCAGGCAGTATGCCCAGTTTGGTTTACCATTGGGAAGCATTCCACTGACAATGCATTTAGTCTGTAAAAAGGCACAAGCGATGCCAGTCCCTCATAAACCTTGCCGCTCTCTAAGAGCTCGGTTTTATTCTCGGCATTTCCGAAGAGCGATGTAAAATCGGGGGCAACCTGCTTAACCTCATCAAAAACAATATCATTCCAGCTAATATCTACCTGCTCAATTCCCATTCGGCTTTGTAGTAAAAATGGGCTAACGGTAGATGAAACTAACCAGTCCGAGGTATTACCCACAACGCCCAAACGTTGTCCGTGTAAGCGCTTAATGCCATTCACGGCGCTGTAAAAACTCTCCACAATGCTTGCAGCATTAGGGCTATCGGCATTAACCAGAACCGATGATATGTTGTGCTGGTTCATCCATGCCTTAACCTCGGTGGCCGATGCCCAGGAGTTTCCATCTTTAGAGGCGAGTATCAAGTAAAACCTGTATTCTTGAACCGATTCTATAGCAATTTTCTCGGAGCCACCTGTAAGGAACATCAACACGTCGGGCTTGTCGTTTACAAACTCCACCTGTTCGGGGTTAAAAAGTCCCATGTATTTTTTCTTGGCCTTATCAAAAACTGACATCTCGGCAGCAGGAAAGGCAAGTAGCTTAACTCTAAGTCGCTCCAAATTTAAAAGTAGATTATCGCTCATTGGGTTTAGTTTGGTTGAGTATTAACAATATCTATCCCATACTTTAAGTACTCATGAACATCCTCGGGGTGTCCGTCAATCTTATTGCTATTACGGAGATGCCCCAGTCGAACAATCACAGTATTCAAATCGGGAATCACAAAGATATATTGTCCTAGCAAACCACGAGCATAAATTACACGATGTCCTTCAAAATTTATCATCCACCATTGGTATCCATAGAAATCGCAAGGCTTTCCCGATTCAGAATCCGTTAAGTAGTTGGCTGGGGTAAACGACTCCTTTAGAAATTCTGAAGGAACTAATTGCACGCCATTCCACTGACCATTATTAAGGACTAATTGACCAAAACGGGCAAAATCACGTGCATTGGTGTTAAAGCAGCAAAAGGCTTTCTCAACTCCATTTTTATGGTCTAAACACCAAAGCGCATCGTGCTCAGCGCCTATTTTGCTCCAAATACGTTCCGATGCATAATCGGCAAGCGTTTTTCCGGTTGCTTTCTCCACAATAAGCGATAGCAGCTGCGTATCGCCACTCCTATACTCAAACAGCACACCGGGTTCCTTAACTGCTGTTTGGTTTAGAACCAGCTTGGGCAAATCTTTCCCATAATAGCCCTTGGTAGTAAGCGAGAAGAGGGAACTGTAGGATTCGTCCCAACTTAAACCAGAACTCATTGTAAGCAGATGTTTAATGGTAACCTTACCTTTGTTGCCATCCTTAAACTCTGGCAGGTAATTGGCTATTGGCTCATCAATACTTTTTATGTAACCATCCTGAATTGCACATCCCACCAGCAGGCTAACAATGCTTTTCGCCATTGAGAATGAGTTTGAGATTGATTCGGTTCCATATCCATCCCAGTATGTTTCCGATACTATTGCAGTATCCTTAATAACCAGATAGGCTACAGATTTGAATTTGTTAAAGTATTCCAGTTGCTCATTGTTAAAATTATAGGAGTTGTAGCTGGGTGATATTTTCCAAGGTTGACCTTCGCCCTTTTTTACCGTTCGGTTATGGAATAGTGTGTAGTCATCAATATTTACGTGCTGGTAAATAAGTGCCCTAATAATAAACTGGTTTTGGGGTAACGCCAGGTAAATAGCTAGAGCTGCTAAAAGAGCAAGTCCGCCAATTTTGATTTTTCGTTTCCAACTCATGGTGCTAAATTTTAAGGGTTTGAGTTTTGTAGAAGTGCAATTTAGTAGATTAATTTCAAAGTTATATTAAAAACAATTACTGTAATCTTACAGTGTTTCCGAAAAGTTGATTTCTAGTTTACTCTTTTGTATTATTGTCGTAACTTTAATAAAAATTGTTTATGCATTTAACTTGTCGATTATTTGCTATTCTTTCGTTGACACTAATGTCGACCAACTTTGTGTTTTCTCAAACAGATAGCTCCAGCTTAAGCCTAAGGCTATACTCATCGGCTTTTTTCGACAATAAGGAGTTTACAGGAAACATAAAGAAGGGTTATACCACTCCCGGCTTCTTTTTACAGCCAACACTTAACATAGAATCTGCCAAATATAGCCTCGATGCAGGTTTTCACATTCTTTATCTTGCTGGGGCCGATAGCCTTGAAAAATTTGTTCCTGTTTTACGTTTAACCTATAACATCTTGCCTACTTTCACCATGACCGTAGGAACAATAAATTCTAAGGAAAACCATTTTTTGCCCGAACCTTTGTTTAAAACCGAGAGACTTTACCTAAATCAACCCGAACTAGGCGTTCAGTTTAAGGTTGATAGATTAAAGTACAAAGGCGATTTATGGATAAACTGGGAACGTTACATTAAAACTGGTAGTCCATACCAAGAGGAGTTTGCCGTTGGATTTGTGTCGCAGATAAAACCCTCGACTTTCGATACCAAATCTGGCATTTATGCTACCGCAATTGCTCTTGCAACTCACAAAGGCGGACAGATAGATAGCACGGGACTACCTGTAATCACCCAAATTAACCTTGGAGGTAGTGTGGGCCATCGGTTTTTTATAGCCGACAGCGATATCATGGCCGGGTTTGAAATATCGGGGTATATATCATCGGATAAATCGCCAAATCCACAATCGAAATACAAAAGCGGGAATGCCATACACCCAAAGTTGTCTTTAATATGGCCTAGCGTAATATTGGAGATTGGTTACTGGCAATCAACAAAATTTGTTAATCCTAGGGGCGAAGAACTTTTTGGTTCGTTATCCACAGTAAACCCCTCGTTTGATGAGGATAAACGAAAAATAATAACATCAACTCTTGCTTTCAGCAAAAATATCAACAGACAATTTTTTGTTGCAACAGGGTTTAACGCCTACATAGATTTAAAAAACGAGAAAACAGAATATTCGTATTTTTTTCGGCTAGTATTCGACGGTAAGGTACTAACAAAGCCTTAGCATGGAACGAAGAGTTTTTGGATTCATTGCTTTAACCTTTGCTGTTTTGCTTTCAGCAAATACTTTTTGCCATGCCAATGCTCAAATAGATAGTTTGCAAAATCTCCTTAAACAAGTAAAAGTCCCAAACCAGAAACTTTCCATTCTGCTTCAATTAAGCGAGGCAATGCTTCTTAAAGAAGACCACCATTGCTTGGAGTATGCCGAAGAGGCACTAATGCTGGCTGACTCAATTAATTCCAAAATCGAAATTGCAGAGGCAAACTACCTGAGTGGTTGCGCCTGGAGACTTTGTGGCGATAACTCCACTTCTATAGCCAAACTTTACAAGTCTGCAGAACTATTCAAGGAACTTGATTTAAGAAACAAGGAGTCGCGAAGCATTTGCGAGATTGGCGAAACGTATAGAGCCAACGGAAACAGAGAACTCTCGTTAGAATTCCTAAAAAAGGCGTTGACCGTTCAGCAAGCAATTAATGATTCTGCTATGCTTGCCAGAACCTACAACAGATTGGCAGCATCGACCTATGAACTACTAATAAATACTGAAAAATTTCAGGAACTAGTAAGGGCTGGCAAAACAAACAGACATGCATTGGATTCTGCATTAAAATTCATGCCTGACTTTTTAGTGAACTTTGATTCCACTAAGTTCTATATTACACAATCGAACCGATACTCGAAGTCAAGCATCTATCCAAATCTCGAAATATCAAACAAGATTTTACTAGGAGCGCTTTACTCGTCAGTGTTCGATTTTCAGAAAGCCGATTCAATTTTAGCCAACGTGCTCCAAGTAACCCAAAAGGAAAGGCTTGAAAATGATATGGCTCTGGTTTACTTCAACATTGCGCTCTTGCGTCGTAGCCAAAAACGATACCAAGAGGCCATTGAGAGCAGCCTGATGGCATACAATATTGCTCAGAAACAGAATATTTCAGTTTATAGATTAATTAACGCGAATATACTTGGAGAGCTATATCAAAACACAGGCAATTCTCAAAAAGCTATTGAATTCATGAATATTGCCAGAAACGAGGTGGCAACCTTCTACAAGTACGATTTAGGACTAAAAATTAACGCATTAAATTTCCAGAACGAAATTGAAAAACGAAAAGCAGAGTTGCAATACCAAAAATCCAGAACCCGAAATCAGATAATTTTTCTCCTAATAATTCTTGCGCTCACAGTTGTATTCTTTTCGGTTATATATTTCAAAAACAAAAAGTTGAATAAACTCAACTTACAACTTCAGCGGAAGAATAATACCATTGAAAAACAGAACAGCGAGTTAAGTATTCTGAACGCAGAAAAGGATAAGTTTTTCTCCATAGTAGCTCACGATTTGCGTGGCCCGATGGGAACCTTTGTGAGCATTGCCGACCTTATTCTGGAAGAACTTAAACGAAAAAGGATTGATAAGGTAAAACTGCTCTCTAGCAATTTGCAAATCACAGCCACGCATCTTTTTGGTCTTTTGGAGAATTTGCTGGATTGGTCGCGCATCCAACGAAACGCTATTACCTATTCTCCTCAGAGAATTAAACTCAGCAAACTTGTTGAGGAGTCTATTGCAGTTATATCTGATAGTGCAAAGGAAAAGGACATTGAGCTAGTTTGCGAGGTTGACAGGTATGTTGAGTTAACTGCTGACCCGCATATGCTTCAATCGGTTATTCGTAATATTGCATCGAATGCTGTTAAGTTTACACCACAAGGTGGTAGGGTGGAGATATCGTCAAAGTTTGCTGGACTATACGTTGATATTTATATTTCCGACAATGGCATTGGCATGAGCAAGGAAATCATTGAAAACCTTTTTGACCTTGATAGTTCAAAAAGTCGGCTTGGTACTAACTACGAGCCCAGTACTGGTCTTGGCATGGTGCTTTGTAAAGATTTTATTGAAAAGATGGGTGGAAATATACTTATAGAATCCGAAGAGGGGAAGGGTAGTAAGTTTACTGTTCAAATTCCATTATAAATGAAGAGGAGCGACTTTGCCGCTCCTCTCATCATATTTAGTTGTTTGTTTTCGGACAATAAATATTTATCATCTGCTCGGCAGGCTGGTAACCTAATTCTAGGGCTTTTCGAAAATCCTCGCAACCGCCATTGTTATCCTGAACATTCATTTTTGATATTCCTCGATTATAGTATATTTCAGGATTTTTAGGGTCGGCATTAATTGCCATATCATAATCGGGTATAGCCTCTTTATGATTTTTAAGAATTGCGTTTGAAATTGCCCTATTGTAATAGGCCTGAGAATAATTTTTATCCAACGCAATTACTTTTGTAAAATCGGAAATAGAGCCTTTATAGTCCTTTAAAAAGGCCTTGCAAATTCCACGCCCGTAAATTGCTCTTAGGTAATCGGGCTTAAGGGCTATAGCCTTATCGAAACTTTGTATAGCAGCCTTAAAGTCTCCTTTGTGGAGTAACATGCCACCTTTAGTGCCATGGGCAACATCGTATTTAGGATCAATTGCCAATGCCTTATCAATATACTTAATAGCATTGTTATAATCCTTAAGGTTGGAGTAGGCATCGCCAAGATTATATAAAACCTCCTTATCCGTTTGGTCTTTTTCTGTTGCTATTAGTAAGTCCTTTACAGCCCCATCGTAATCTTGAATTTTTAACTTAAAAATACCTCTTTTTTTGTAGGCATCGGGGGTTGCATTTGCACCCTCAATCATTTTATCGTAATCGGCAATAGCTCCTTTAAAATCAGAAAGGTTTGCAAACGATTCGCCACGGCTATAGAACGCCTCTAGATTTGTTCCGTCCAGTTCAATGCTTCTGTTGTAATCCTTAATTGATTCGTCAAAATTCATCATTGCAGCATTAAGCAAGCCTCGCTCATAATAGGCCTTTGAACTAGAATCGTTTAAGGCAATTGCTTTGTTTAAATCGGCCAAGGCAAAATCAGGTTGGTTTGTTTTGCGCGATGCCACACCTCTATACAGGTAAAAATCGAATCGACTTGAGTCTATAGCAATTGCCTTTGAGTAATCTGCAATTGCTTCAACATTGTTCTCCATGCCAGCAAGTGCTAGGGCTCTATGGTAGTAGTAATCTGCAACGCTTGAATTCATTCTGATGGCCTTGTCAAACTTATTGAAAGCCTCTTGGTATTTAAGCGAATCGAGTAAAGCCACACCCTGATTATAACTTTTTTGTGCCAATCTAGGTTTCAGCATAAAGTAGCCTAATATTGCTATTGCTACTATTGCTATTAGTGCAATCAATATACTCTTAGATTTCATTGTGATGTTTTATTAAGTTAAGACTCCTGTTTCAAGGCGTTAAATTACAAAAAACCTTTTACCCCAGAATTTTAGTCTGCAAAATTATTTTCAATCAACAAAACGCAATTCACCTTAGCTACTTCGCGGCAAAACTTAAAATTACACTGAGTAGTTAAATCGTTTGGAGTGTGATAGTTTTCATCATCGGCATTGGAAATAAAGAAAATTGCCTTATACCCTTTTAGTGCAAAAGGATAACTATCACTATATTCTTGGTATGTATTATCATTATTGGTTTTAAGGGATGTGTATAGTTTGCAGACTTCCTGCGCTTTTTTTCTTAATGAAGTAGAATTTGTATAATCGAGAATATTTACACACCAGTTAGAGGTATCGGGATTCGACCAGTAAGCAACCATATCATTGTTAAGCATCATCTTAATTTTCGAATTTGCTTGGAATGCTTTTCCTGCATAATCGTAACTTCCGTAAAGTCCTAATTCTTCGGCCGCAAAGGTTACAAATTTAATTGTGGTTTTGGGCTGAAAATTAACTTTTTTAAGGGTTCTGGCTACCTCCAAAGTAGTGGCAACTCCGCTAGCGTTATCGTTTGCTCCTGGGGCAGAGTTAAATGGGCTTCCTAGTCCTGAGTCTATAATACTATCGTGATGCCCTCCAATAATTGATATGCTATCGGGGTAAACGGTTCCGGGTAAAGTTGCAATAACGTTGTATTGCCATGTATAATAGGTTGTTCCTGCGTAATACTTGTTTAGTTGAAAAGAATCAAGTTTAATATCGGTATATCCAAAACTTGCAAATTTTCCAAGAATAGACATTGCCACATCCCTTCTGTTATCGGCAAGGGCATACCTTGTATCCATATTCTCCAATGCCTCCACATATTTTTGAATACTATCTTCGCATATATTGTTGATAATTAATGCGATTTCTGAATTAAACGTAAGTTCAGGTATTACAATTGCAGGAGAATCGTTTTCATCCTTCGAGCAAGAGTTTAGAAACAATGCTAACGCAATTAAACCAGATAAGAAAATTCGTGGGTATTTGACCATAGTTGTACCTGTTATTTTTAAAGATTATCAATTGTTTTATTACTGTAAATATAGACATTCAGAACAAAATCGCATTCAACATTAAAAAAATTATACCTTTGGGGTTGAATCAAAACGGGACGTTATGCTTAATATTGACTTCAATTCCTTCCGAAAATACAACAATATAGGAGGCTGGATAATTTTTGCCATTGCCTCATTTGTTTATCTGGTAACCATTGAACCAACCGCAAGTTTCTGGGATTGTGGCGAGTTTATTGCCAGCGGATATAAATTAGAGGTAGGTCATCCTCCTGGAGCGCCTTTTTTCATGCTCATGGTTCGTTTTTTTACCATGCTTGCGCCTACCAAGGAGCTAATTCCTGTTTTTGCAAACGCATTATCTGCACTGGTTAGCGCATTTACTATATTATTTTTATTTTGGAGTATAACCCATCTTGCCCGCAAAATAGTTGTTGGCGATACCAAACAGTTGAGTTTAACTCAACTCATTCTTATACTATCCACAGGTATAGTTGGTGCATTAGCCTACACTTTTTCCGACACATTTTGGTTTTCGGCGGTTGAGGGTGAGGTTTATGCAACATCATCGCTATTTACTGCTTTGGTTTTTTGGGCTATTCTTAAATGGGAAGATTCTGCCGATGAACCATACGCAAATCGTTGGCTGATTCTTATTGCTTTTTTAATGGGTATTTCTATAGGAGTTCACCTTTTAAACTTGCTAGCAATTCCTGCAATAGTTTTAGTATACTACTTCAAAAAGTATACCTATTCGCATAAGGGAGTATTTCTTGCATTGGCAATATCGGCAATTTTACTGCTAATAGTGATGTACGGAATAATTCACGGAGTTGTTGTTTTTGCCTCTAAGTTTGAATTACTATTCGTAAATGGATTTGGTCTTCCCATAAAATCGGGAGTTCTTTTCTATGCTGCACTAATTATTGCATTACTAATTTATGGGTTACGCTATACCTACCGTAGAGGTAAAGTTGTTCTAAATACTATTATTTTAGGATTAACAGTTATTTTAATTGGATATAGTTCCTACGCTGTTATTGTTATCCGCTCATCGGCAAATCCGCCCATGGACCAGAACAGCCCCGATAACATGTTCTCCTTACTTTATTACCTAAACAGAGAGCAGTATGGCGATAGGCCGCTTATTTACGGTCCAACCTTTATGGCTCAACCTGTCGATAAAAAAGAAGGGGACCCTCAGTATGCCCCAAAGAATGGGAAGTATGTTGTAGTAAGAAAAAATTCGGATTATGCTTACGACCCAAACTTCGAAATGCTTTTTCCAAGAATGTACAATGGCAATGACCCTCAGCATGTTGAGGCCTATAAAGTTTGGTCAGATTTTAAGGGCAAACCTGTTATTGGATACTCTCAGGATAACCAAAAGCAAACCCTTTATGTTCCGACTTTTGGTGAAAACATGAAGTTTTTCTTCAGATATCAGTTAGGACACATGTACTTTCGTTACTTCATGTGGAACTTTGCAGGCAGACAAAACGATATTCAAAAGCAGGAACGTGGCGATGTCCTAAAAGGCAACTGGGTTTCAGGTATTTCTTTTATTGATGATGCAAGGCTAGGGCCTCAAGATAAAATTCCTGCAAAGTTAAAGGAAAACAAGGCAAACAATAAGTATTACTTTTTACCTTTAATATTAGGACTTGCGGGTTTAATGTTCCACTACTACCGTCGCAAGCACGATTTTTGGGTTGTTACATCGCTATTTGTCTTAACTGGTGTTGCCATTGTGGTGTACTTAAACCAAACACCTTACCAACCTCGTGAGCGAGACTATGCTTACGCTGGAAGTTTCTATGCGTTTAGTATATGGATTGGACTCGGGTTACTGGCTGTTTACGAATTAGTGAAAAAACTCAAAGACCATCCATCTACAGCAATTGCCACAACAGCGCTTTGCACCCTTTTGGTGCCAGGAATAATGGCATCGGAAAACTGGGATGACCACGACCGTTCAGGTAGTTACATCCCAACCGACTTTGGCTATAACATGCTAATTGGCTGCAAGCAAAACTCTGTTCTTTTCACGTATGGCGACAACGATACATTCCCTTTATGGTATAACCAGGAGGTTGAAGGTGTTAGAACCGATGTTAGGGTTGCCAATATGAGTTATCTGCGTGGTG
>CAZTVY010000008.1:0-20769 GCA_964617235.1 uncultured Rikenellaceae bacterium
CTAGTAAGTTGGTAAGTATCGCCAATTGCATCAGTTGGTAATGTAAATGGAAGAGAACTTACTGTTATTGGAGCTTGAGCAATACCGCCCTTTTTGTATCCAATTATGAAATTTAAGTTTAGAGCATCAACACCAGTAAACACTACGGGAATTCCAGCGCTTCCACAAATTGAACCAGCAATGTTAAATCTTGCTCTCGGCTTAGTTACATTGATACATCCAATTGTAAAGTTGCTTGAACCTGCAACAGGAATCGTAATACGTGACGTTGTGTATACAGTTCCGTTATTATCATCGCCCGTTGCAGCAGAGGTTAATTCCTCCCAGCTAGATGTTGCGGTGTTGTATCTTACAACTCTCATATCAGATAGGCCATTCTCTGTCATTAGTGGTGTTAGGTCGCTACTGGCATCCCATGACAAGTTTACAACAGCCTGACTTCCACTTGCTGCAGAAACTGTCCAGTATTCCTGTGCATTTACATAGGATATTGGAGCCGTAAAACTGCTAAAAGTGCTGTTTGGGGCAAAATACTCTACTGTCCAGAGTATTGTTCCGGTTTGTGTAGACGATAATCGAGCCTTATTACCTAAGGTTGTTCCTTTCCCAATTGGGAAAATAAAACTATCGCCCTGATTTATCTTTTTAGTAAGCGGACCATTTACAAATGAAGTTGTTTTTCCGCCGCTAGGTGTTACACAATTAATGGCTGTATTGGTGATTGTTAAAGTTGCAGTAGTGGATGTAGTAATATTTCCTGAGGTTAACAGCAGATTTCCCGCCACTTCAATAGCTCCAGTATTATTAACCGTTATTCCTAATAGATTATTAATTTCGAAGTTGTTGAATGCATTTACTCCTGTAAAGTTACCCAAGGCGCCACCAATTGTTTGGGCTGCTGAACCCGCAAAGCTAACGGTGGCACCTAAACCACTGCCGCTGGTAAATGTTCCTGCCAAGCGTTCAAACGTACCCAGAATAGTTAATTTTCTATTATTTAGGTTGTTTAACGTTGGACCATTAATAAGAAGTCGTTTGCAAATGGTTAAATCTTTGTTAGGCAACGAACGAGTACCAGTTCCTGTAAAGTATAAACGAGGTAAAGAACTGTATAAATCTGCTACCAAAGTATAATTTGTTGAGCCACCATACTCTAAAACACCATCGCTGGCACAGTCAAAAAATGCACTGTACCTACCAGCAGGGAATGTCGCAGACTCTAAGTGTAATGTTCCATTTCCTGTAACTGTTCCTAGATTATGTCCAAATGTCGAAGGATCAACAGTTAACGTACCGTCAATTTTAGTACGGTAGGTTGCTGCATAGTTTTCATTTACAGTGACAGTTGTTCCAGTTTTAATGGTTACAATAAAACCATTTGGGGCACCAGTCAAAGTGTAGGAATCTCCGCCTGTTTGTGTCCAGTTTGAAGCATTATTCCAAACACCTGTTGCTATATTGGTAAATTCTGGAACATTGTTAGGCAAGGCAGGGTCAATACCTGCGGTATACTCTCCGCTAATATTATTTGAATTGTTGAATCGGAAAATGATAGTGTTATTGCTTTCATCTACATCGTCAACGCTAAATTTAGCCCAGTTTGTTCCCGGGATTAGTAGTCCTGCTGCAATATAGTTTCCCTCTGTGTTAACCCCTGTAACCTGAACGTCTTCTTCAAGATAATTCAAAACTATATTACCGTTAAATCCAGCGATACCATTACTTTCTATCTCCCAGAAATAGTCCAAAACATTTGTGGGGTCTATGACTCCCGGGTGATTATCGTTAATGTTATTCAAACGGATATAACCTACATTTGTGTTGTCGGTATATTTCAGTATTGCAGGAGTATATTTATTAGACGTCCCCATGGGGAAAGTAAAGGTTTGCTCAGCCCCGCTATAAATTGGGAAATATTTTCTCAAGCCAACATTGCTGAAAACACCATCGGAGGCAATCATTTTTGTTGGGCCAAACCCACTACCTTCAATGTTACAATTAACGCCCAAGGTCATTAGGTGTTGATTGATATTAAAAATTCCATTGGTAAGTTTTATGTTTTTTTGAAGGGTTATATTGTCATTTACCCTAGCGCCATTGGTATTGTCAAGTTCTAGGCGACCAAAAGTTCCTGTACCAGAAATTTCCTGTTGAACAGTTCCGTTGAGTATAATACCTCCCACGCTAGCATCTCCATCATAATTAGCATTGTTAATTAGATTTCCTTTTAAATTGATACTATATGTGCTATTAAGCAATTGCCCAGAGCTCAACGTTAAATTGTTAAAAACCGTAATATCTCTAATTAATGATAGCGATGTAATAGGGTTAACTGTTAGGTTATAAAAATTGGTTATGGAACTTCCCTGGATACTTTGAACATTCCCGTTAAAAGTGGTTAGGTTCGTGTAATAATTATAGGTTCCATTGTTAACAAAACCACCATTAACAGTAACATTAACGCTGTAAGCGCTATTAGCATCTAAAATACTATTAGCGTTACTTATGGTTAAATTTCCGTTTAGTACCAATGGGCTAATCAAAAGCGTAACAGTTGCATTTCTTGCGGTTCCCGCGGTTTTTCCTGTTATTGTTAGATTATTTAAAGGAACATTGGCATCAAGTAGGTAATTCTGAGCGGCATCTACTACAGGGCCAACAACGGGTGATTGAGTGAAATTAATTGTACTTGTTCCTCCAACAGAACTTGATGCTGCACGAATGTAAAGGTCTCCGTATGTGTTTCCGCCTCCACCGCGAACGATAGTTAAACTACTTGAGCCCGACATGTTGAAAACACTTCCAGGGTTATATACTTCCAGTTTTGCATTGGTTGTATTGGCCGCTTGTCCATTAATTACAACCCGGCTCGTTCCGCTTTGTCGATATTTGAGAACACCCGCAGTAGAGGCTGGGTTCATGCGAATTTGACCATTTACAACAAGCGTACCACCTTGTACATCAATTTCGGACAGTCCACCTCCACCATACTCGATGTCGTTGTTATTTGTTGGGCTAGCGGCTGGACCTACATAAACAGTTGAGTTTGCGATTGTTAATTTTCCGTTTAGGTATAAATCGTTGGTGTTAGAATTAGCATTGGCAATGAGCACGTTAGTATTATTGGCATTACTTGCCAAATTTATTTCTAACCCAGATGTTCCAGGAATTGTAAACGTTGATGCTGTTGTTATTGTAAAGTCAGTCCTTGGGTCGGTCAATACATACTGTAAGGTTCCATTCTGTAAAGTTAACCAACCATTAACTGGAGTTGAAATATTTCCGCCAGTAAATGAAAGGGTTGTTGCTTGGCTTGTGCCTTTATTAACAGTAACGTTTCCAAAAATAGTAGCACTTCGATGCAGTGGCGATGCTGGGTCTGTAAATCCATAGCCAGTACCCGATGCTCCTGCATAGGCTGTATTATTTGCAGTGAAAACTGTTGCATTTGTGTTTCCAAAAAATATTACAGGCACAACATTTAAGCACACATAGCTCCTGCATGTTGAACCAGTATTTATTATATTATTAGCATTATTAATGAGGTTTCCTCCAATAGATAAACTTTGGCTTGTATTACTTTGCCATACGTTTATAGCTGCTCCAGAGGCTACCGTTATATTTCCATTAACTACAATGTTTTGTGCTCCACCAGCGTTTCCTCCATACCAGCCCAAGGAGCCTCCTTGGATATCCATATTTCCATTTATTGTAATTGTTTTGGAGATTCTAGGAATGTTGAAAACGCCTGGATTTGTAGGGTCAGGATAATTCGAATCCCATGTAGGGCAAAACCAAGAGTCCGCATTTTGACCTTTTATTGTACAATTCCCGTAAATTAAAACATCGGTATTTCCAAAAATAATGTTAGAACCGCCTACTGGGCTGATAATTAAATTGCCATACTTGTTGATATTGTTTGGTAGCCAGTAAGTTGTTCCAATCCCTGGGTTTACAGTATAAAGTTCTGTAGAACCAAGATTAACGTTAAAGTCGGAAAAGTCTCCCGAAGGAAATACAAAATAATATCCCGAGTTAAAGTTTGTGGTCAACCTAAATAATCCATTACCATTAGGATGAGATGTTACAACATTAAAATTACATCCTGGGTTATAACCAATATCTAGCGTTGCCCCTGCCTCAATCTGGAGATTAGCACAACTTCTTACATCCGTGTTAGCTGTTGTATTATTTGTATTAAGCGTAATGGTATGGTTATTTCCAATAATAACGATATCCGATGCTCCTGGGGCTACAGCGGGAGCGTCGTCGGTAGTATGATTGGTAAGCGACCAGTTTGCAGGATTACCCCACCATCCACTATTTCTACTATAAAAAGTTAATGGTGCGCCAAAAGGACTTGTTGGGTTATTATCGCCAGCAGTAAAATCGCCTTCAATATAATCCACTCCCGAGAGCCAAGGACCATCTATTACATTTGTTCCAGTATTGATACTTGCATTTGTTCCATTTGTCCAACTAACAGCACCAACGTCAAATCGAGCAGGAGCATACTCGTCTTCTGTAATTCCTACGCCAGTTATTACATCTGACTGGTCATAAGTGTAAGAATGACTTACAGATCCTGCTGTGACACCTACAAAGTTTTCAGACTTAACCCTCCAGTAGTAGGTTAAACTACGATTTTTTACCGATGTGGCAAAGTGTTCTGCTCCAACGGGGATAACTGTTATTGTGCCGTAGGTTGTTGGGTTGGATGAGAAACTAATGGTTGCTGGTGTATATACCGGTATTCCAACATGGCTAGTTGAAGGGGCCCCAACAGGGAATGTAAAACTATTTGATGTTGTGGAGTAAACCTTTGAAATACTGGCATTACCAACCTCGCCTTTTGTGTAAACAAAGCGGTTTGCATCGGCTCCTGTTACGCTGGCCGTTGCGCTCATAAGCAGGTTATACTCCTGAAGGTTTAATCGTTTATAACCTGTTAATGCGCCAGAGAATCGAAGAACACCATTTATTGTAATGTTGTTTAGTAGTGTAACATCGGCTATTCCTGCAGCAGGTTTATTCAGTTCAAGGTTGGTGAAAACACCATTTCCATCGCCGCTTATTGTTCTTGCAGCGTCGCTGTTTAAAACAAGATAGCCGCTTGGAGAAGTTAAACTAGTTCCATTGTTCTCAATATTTCCAGAACAATTTACTATTTTAGTATACGACCTAAATATACCAGAAAGAATTCTTAATGAATCTGTTATATTAACAATGTTTTGAGTTCCAGAAATTCTCATTTCCCTATTTGCAGGCTTCTCAATTCTTACCTTGTTAAGACTTAATGGTGTGACAAGGTTTACAATTAAAAACTGAGTACTAGAACCATTGAAAACTGTGTTATTTGTACCAGTTGTATAGGTTGTTCCGATAGATATTGTGTAATTTCCACCAACAGTAACATCTAAGCTGTTGGCATTAAAATCGCCCGCCGTAATATTTATATCAGTTAAAACTGTTAATGGGTAGTTTCTTAAGGTAACAACTGCTGTACCACTGGCTCTATTAACAGTAAAATTTCCAAATTTGGCTGTACTTTCAACATAATAGTTTGCTGGATCGGCAATTAACGTACCTGTTGTGGGAACAACCTCAAGGGTACCTCCTGTAACATTTATATTTCCTGATGATGAAAGAATTTCAAACGCCTTCTGTTCTGCAGCAGCGTTTCCGCAAACATCATATACCCGAATAGTTCCTGCGGACATATTAAACACATTAGCCGCATTGTTTAGGTTAAATGTTCCGAATGCAGCGTTAATTGAAGCCGCAGAGCGTGCAGTATTTAAGGTGGCTGTGGAAAAATCGGTTAGGTTTGAAATGGCTGTATAAGCTGTGGGAGTTCTCCAGAATCTACCTCTAAGCAATAGTGTTCCGCCAGTTTGAGTGAACGAAGCAAGCCCTCCGGCACCACCAGAAGCTCTGTATTGTTTAGCATCAACAGTACCTCCATTTATAATAAATTGACCCGAAGCCCAATCCCAGGTGATAAATCCACCCGATTCGCGTGTGGAAAAATATCCGTTATTGATTTGTAGTTTACCCAAAATGGAGAAAGAACTACAGCCTCCCGTTGTTATACCCATTGCTGCGTTATTGGCCGCAGCTACACCATAGGCAAGGTTTACCTCACGGTAATCGTCGGCGGTTGAAAGAACAATTACATCGGGTCCGTCAAGCACTAATGCGCCATTAGCTGGTATATAAAAATCGGAGTTTGGATTTGTTCCACACTCAGTTCCTTCTGTTAAACTAGGTATAATTGTTAACCCCTGCAACTTAAGCGTTCCCGTTCTAACCCAAAGAGCCTTTTTAAGGTTTGGATTATTCCCAGGGGTATCGCCACCGGCCAAGTTCGCACCAAAAAGTCGGAAATTTGTATAGTTTGACGAATATACTGTTAATGCAAATGATTGGTCAACACCTTTATCAACAACTAAGTTATAGAAATCGGTTGTATTATTACACGTTAGTGTATTGCTGGTTGCTCCCCTAAAATAAACCGTAGCAAAGCCAGAAGTTGCACCAAGGGTTGTTGGTGGAAAGGCTGTATATACGGGGTAAATAAGGTTGGTAAAACGTACCGTTCCATTATTGGTAAAATCTCCAAGTATAACAACTCTGTGCGAGTGGCTATCGTAATAGTTAATAAACGGAGCAGTACCGCCAGTTATTCCGGTAGGAGTTGTGGTGGTGTTTGTAACACCATTTCCAACCGTAAGCGATGCTCCATTGTCAACCGTAACGTTTCCGTTTATGGTTAGCTGTCGTCGGGCTGCGGTATTGTCGTTAATTCGGTATGTTCCCGATTTTACGTACAGGTTACCATTCAAGGTTAAATTGTTCAACTGGGTGGCAATAACACCCGGAGCGTTTATTGTAAGGTTATTGTAGGTTGTTTGAGCAACAGGCAGGGTAAAATCCACAGCGTTATTGTATTCCACTGTTCCCTCGCCGGCATTAGTAAATGTATTTGTGGTTATTGTTGGAAAGTTAACCGAGGCTAACCTCAGTGTTCCTTTTCCGCGCAATGCTAAAAGCGTATTTGTGAACTGGTAGGTAGCCATATTTAAAGTTCCGCCAGCATTAATGGTAACATCCATTCCGGTGGTACTAACATTGGCTGGTAACGAAACGGTTCGTCCGTTTAGCACAACCACAACATCGTTGTTATCGGGGATGGTTGACCCTACCTGGGTTGTACCTCCTGGGTCGGATGTCCAGGTTGTTGCGCTATCCCAGTTACCAGTTTGGTAGGAAAAATATGTTCCAACTGTTCCGGCTGTGAACGATGATGTTGTTGTGGTAACAACATTTGTATTATTAGTTATGGTAAAACTATTTGCTCCAAACGATTGTGTCCCTGTTGGGTTCTGCCAAGAGCCTGCCGTTGGTTTATACTTAATAAATGTAGGAGATGTGGTTATTTCGCTTGCGCCATAGGTAAATGTTGCTGTAAGTGTTTTGTTAGATGTACCGGTAGTTAAATCCCAATAGCGTGACACATACTTTGTTCCTAAATCGGTGAACTTGGCGGTTCTTCCACTAATTGTTCCAGTTGTTGGATTTGTGGCGCTAATAGAGATTGGCGCATATACTCCTTCGGAGCCAATTGGAAAAAGAATTGGTAAGGTTGCATTAGCATTTCTTATAACATAACCAGTTCCATTGGTCTCTACCATGCTTGTTCCGCTAGGAGTTCCTTGTATGGCTGTTGCAGTATTGTTGTTAAGGGTTAAGTTATAAATGCCAAGTTGAAGAACGCCAGAGTTAAGAGTAAGTGTATTACTTAATGTTATAGCCGCTTGGGCCGATTTGTTTCCACCTCCCGATATTGTTAGGTTTGCCAATGCACCACCAAATACCGTTTGGTCGCCTGAACGGTTGTAGGTCACGATACTTCCAGTTCCTGAGGTAAAGGTGGTAATTGCGTTTGTTGCTCCCCCTAGGTTTAAACGGTGAGCAAGGTTGCCCCCCGACATGTTGACTGTTCCTCCGCCAGATAAATTCCCAGTTAAGTTAACAGTTTTTGCTACGCCTGTACTAAAAACTATGCTACCTGCTACAGTGGCATTGCCTGTAATATTAATTATGTTTGCAACAGTTCCTAAGTTAAAGGTTCCTGTTCCATTTAATGCAACATTTCCTCCAATGTTGTAAGTTGAAGCAGTTCCACCTAAAGTCATGGTAACTCCAGTATTTACGGTTAAGTTGTTAGCCACGTCGAACTGACGGTTTGCGGTTTTGGTATTGCCCCCCGCGCAGGTTAGATTGTAAAAAGTAACCGTTCCCGTTCCCGTTCCTCCAATGTTCTGCGCAGCATTTGGTAAAAAGGTAAAAGTTCCCGCTGTTGCATTAAATGCAGATATTGCATTACTGCTGTTTGTAAAATTTGTGCCGCTAAACGAGATATCTGTTGAAACATCAAGTGATGCTGGGTTGCTAATAATAATATCACCCCCGCTAAAAGTTAAAACATTAGAGCCGCTGATGGTTTGAGGGTTTGTTGAAAATGTAGTAGTGCCTGCGCCTGATTTAGTGAATGTTCCGTTGTTGGTAATTCCGCCTCTAAATTCGTAAACAGGAGCGTTTGAGTTTATAAACTGCCCGTTAGTCGCAATGGTAACCAACCCAGCAAAGAGATTTGTTCCAGTAGTGTTGTTATCGTTAAATATACCGTAAGCGTTAATATTTGTTGCTCCGTTCACAGTAATACTGTTTGCTGCCACCTGCAGGGTAACCGAGCTTGCTGCTGTTCCCGATACAGAAAGAATTCCATTTATAACCGTAGCAGCACCCAGCGTTCTCACTATTCCACTGGTGTTGCTCTGAACAATTGAAAGGTTACCATAAGTTGGAACACCCGAAACTGTTTGGGCTCCATTAGCGCAATAGGTTACTGTGCTATTCGTGTTTAGCGTAATATTAGCATTTGTATAGTTCGATGGAAATGCGTTGGCGGTGGCATTGGCCGGGTTGCCAATAATAAGTTCGGTACCTGTCGCCATGGTCATTGTTCCTGCTGCATTTCCTGTAATGTTAAACTGCCTGCAATCCAAAACGGAAGAGCCCTCTATGGATAGATTCCTGTTTACAGTTGTGGCGGCAGCCAATGTTTTAGTTCCGCTGCTAGAAGTAGTAAGATTAAAATACCCCGAAAAAGCAGGAATTGTTTGAGCACTAGTACCATTAAAGTTTACTGTGCCTGTGGTGGGTGCGGTAGCTGCGCCTGCAATATTGCTTGTAATACCCCCTCCGTTTGTTCCGCCAAAAGCACCACCAATAAAAAGAGTTCCATTTCCTGAGAAATGGATGAAGTTTCGGAGATTAGACCCGTTCATGGTAATGTTGCCCGACACGCTAACAGAACCTGTTCCTGTAATAGAGATGTATGAATCCCATGCATCATTGGTTGAGGCAGCCATTGTTACTGAAGCGCAACTTACGGATCCGGTACTTACCGTAATATACTTGGCTACAGCCGCCGTGGGGGCATTTATTGTAATTGCCCCGCCAACTGCAAGACTATTAGCGCCAACTGTTACATACGAAGCATTTGCGCCTCCATTAATTGTTAGGCTTAAACATTCGGCCGGAACATCTACTGTTACGTTGATATTATTGTTAATTACAACGTCGTTTGCCGATGTGGGTACCGGTTGACCGCCCCATGTTGCAGTGTTGCTCCAGTTGCCCGATACCGATGCCGTTCGCGTTTGTGCCGTTGCGCCATAAGCCCAGAAGGTTATTGACAACGCTATAACGATTCGCAAAACATCTTTTAACCTATCATTGAAAGTAAATATGCACATATTTGATATTTTTTATTTGCCATTCTAATTAGTCGTTATTCGAAAAAAGGCCGCTAAAGTTACAGAATTCAAGCCAAATGAACTAAAGCGATAATTTAGCCACTGGCTTGACTCAAAAATTGTACCCTATTCGGTATGTATTTATATATCTGAATGATGAATGTAAAAATGCAACTATTTTTTGTCCGTTTGTGGACAATACTTTAACTAAGGGAGAGCGTGTTTGCGGACGATTGTAAATTGTTTAGCACAATAAATTGCAGCTTTCGTCAATTTTCTTAACTTTATTAGGCGTTTTGCGTTTATAAAACTGATTTGTCCGTTTTCGGGACAAAAATTACAATACTTACCATCCATATACTTGTATATTAATTTATTAATCTGTTTGGTTTGTTTTTTGCAATTTATATTGATAATTAACGAATTAGGACTATGAGCAGCATGTTGGCAAAAGTAATCAGTGGTGTATTAATTGCCATGGCAATTAATACGAGTTTAATTGCACAAACAGGCCCTGGCGGTGTTGGAAATAGCTCGGGTAGCAATGGTCAACCAAAAAATATAATGTGGCTCGATGCATCGTCGCTTGGGCTTGCCAATGGTGCCGATGTTTCATCGTGGACCGATTTGTCGGGAAATGCAAACCATGCAACACAAGCAACTACTGCTAATATGCCCATTTTTTCTACAGGAATTATAAATGGCAAGCCGATAATTAGGTTTAGACCAACAACACCAAACAGAACCCAAACATATCTTCAATTCAATGGTAGTCCATTGATAAATTCTGAGTACTCTATTTTTTCAGTATCTGCAAGACGTTCTTTAGGATTCAAATTGATTCTTGGAGGTACCAATGGAACCGGAAATCAAAACTTACATTGGGGTTGGCGCGATAACGACAATTTTACACTCGCGCAGTGGGGAAATGATATAAATAGAACCTTAACCACAAACACTGCAGGAACTTTTTCGGTATTCAGCTCTGTTCGTAGAAGTACAACAAACCCTTGGGCTCGGGCTATTTTTCAAAACGGAGCAATGCTAGGGGCTTCGGACAATAACTTAACATTACTTACTTCTTATGACGGTGCTTCAATTGGTCGATTAACAACAAATTACTACGATATAGATGTTGCAGAGTTGATTTTATACTCATCGGCTTTAAATGAGGCCCAGCGTTTAATTGTAGATAACTACTTGGCCGCTAAGTATGCCTTAAGTCTTGGTTCAAACCAGTTCTACAACAATGCAACCTACAACTATGGGGTTATAGGTATAGGATCAAGTGATGGAACAGTAAAGCATACTGAAACAAGTGGTTCCGGAGGAGGAATGCTTTTAAAAGAAGCTGAAAGTAGTTTGAATGAGGCCAATGAGTTTGTTTTTGCTGGTCACAATAACACTGCCGTTGCCGAAGTTGCAACGGATTTACCGGTATTACCTTCAGGAAATTTAACTGCACGCTCACAACGAGTTTGGTACCTAGATAGAACCCCAACAACCAACACGTCCATTAGCATGGGCTTTACCTTAGCAGAAGTAGGCTTAGGCGCAGGAGTTGAAAATCAAATTTTTTATCTTTTATACCGTTCGGGAACATCTGGTGCATTCACAACCGTTCCAGGGGCGCAGGGCGTTTTGAACGATGGCAAAGTATGGCTCAGAGTAACAAATGCTAATTTAGTGGATGGTTATTATACTATTGCTCGAAGCGACCTTACGGGCAGAACTTGGTATTCCTACAACACAGGTAATTGGGATAATTGGCAGACTTGGTCGTTAGAGCAGGGAGGTGCCGATATTGTTAACCCCGATATGTTAACTCCAACCACTTCGCCCACTGCATTAACCGACAAGGTTGTAATTGTCCACCCATATACTGTAACCGTATCAACTAACAACAAGCAAAATGCCCTCCTAAATGTACTTGATGGTACCATTAATTTTGGAACAACCACTGGGCATACTTTCGATTTGATTTCCGGACAAGGAACCATAAGACTCTCGGCGGATAACTTTCCCAATGGCGATGCTTCTGCCTTTGTAGCATCGGGAGGGGGAACAGTACAGTACAATGGTAGTGGATATACACTATCAATACCCCGCACATACAACAACATGGTAGTTTTGTTATCCAATCCTACCGATGCCATCACTCTTTTAAGCAACTATACAACTAACGGCTATGTAAATATTCAGAGAGGAATACTCCAAATCAACGATAACACTAGCACAACACCATTGTCGTTAATTGTTAATCAGGATTTTACGGTTTATTCCGAAGGACAATTAACGGTTGGTACTGGTAATACTATTGGAACCTATTCCATACCCGGAACAATGCCTGCAATAGGTCAGTATCACAGTATTTACCATCAACTTAAAATTGGTGGCAATCTTTTAAACGATGGTATTATAAAATTGACCAATCTTTCGGCTCCTGTTTATAATCAATTTGCCAATAATGGTGCTGTAACGCTTACATTTACTGGAGCTGCCAACAAGTCTGCTATACTACATAATACCACCGACCTTTATAACCTGATTATTGACAAAGGTGTTGATAGAACCTATATGATGGAGATAAACTCCGATAATACTAATTATTTTAGACTTTATGGCCCTAACAATGTTGGTCGCTTAGAGGGTGCTCCGTTCTCCGGGGCAAACCCTGAAGTTAGAAAAGCATTGTGGATTAAAAACGGAACGCTAAAACTTACAGGAAATATTGTTATTCCATCACTATCTGAGGGAAATACTGTAAGCGGAAATGGAGACTATCCTATTCCGGGTAATGGGGCATTGTGGATCGCTGATCAAAATGTAAAGGTTTATTCAACAGCCAGATCAGCATCGCCAGAGTTAATGTTAGGTACAGTGGGCGTAAACGATGGAACATCTAACCAAGCCCTTTCGGTTTATGGTGAATTTAGGATATCTGCAGGGTACTTCAATACAAGGAATTCTGCGGGGTTTATTTTTTGGCCCGACGCTTCGGCTGTAGTGAGAATTGAAGGAGGTTTGTGCGATGTTGCACAGTTCCGAAGTGCCAATGGAGTTGCAGGGGGTAAAACATCCTTTATAATGAGTGGTGGTGAAATGATGGTCCGAGGAAACCGTCAGTTTACCTATAATTTAGACTATACATCAGGATATCAGGTAAACCCGGATGGAGGGGGAGAAATTACAGGAGCCTATCCAACCTTTGGGATTGTTGATCCTGCTGGAGTATTCCAAATGAGCGGTGGAAAAATATATGTTACCGACGATTCTGGCGATAACACATATAATAGCAATGGATTCTGCGTTCAGGCCGATAAGGTTAACCATACTGCTACTGGTGGGGTTATTTATATGCTCCTTAACAACAGTGACAACTTTGATATAGTTTCCGATGGTCCGTTGTACGATTTGGTTATCAACAAGTATAATGGCACTACAAATGCTGCTGTTCATATGGGTTCCGATTTAACCCTAAACGGAGGATTAACAATTGGTTCGTACACCCAACTTTATGCCCGTCGTCAGTATGGAAACTACAGCGGTAGAGTTAGGGATTTGTCCGTTGCAAGGGCTTTTTCAATAAGCACCAATGCCGATTATTTTCCATTTAATAATACCACAACGCTCCTTGTAACCTTTACTAGTGGTCTTACGCTAAACAACACTAACCAATACTTCTACAACCTTGTTGTTAAAAACAACCCTAGTTTTACGGCTACACGCAAAACTTTAGGTGGAAACACAAATGATGTTACAGTTTATAACGACTTAACCATTGAGTCTGGAGCCGTCTTACAACATGCCAACAAAAACATTGTAGTAAGGGGAAATATGATTAACTCCGGTACAGTAGAGTTGGCTACCCCGGCTTCCAACACAGGGAAGATTCAATTTTCTAACAGGGGTATTGTCCGAACAATTACTGTAACCAATGGAGGAAGCTACACGGCAATACCAACAATTACCCTTACAGCCCCTCCTGGTGGAGGAACTCAGGCCACAGCAGTTCCAGTTTTTGATGGAACTCCTGCTGTTGGAAACGCATTACCAATTGTTGCCATTGCCATTTTAAATAGTGGAAGTGGTTATACGGCTGCACCTACGGTTACAATAACTGGTGGTGGGGGAGCCGTAGCAACAACAACCATTCTTACTCAGCATATTTTAGGCGGAGATGGAAATGGGGTTGTTGGAAATATGGCGATTAATGAACCACATCCAGTGACAATTTCTCAAAAAATAACATATCTGTCAGCAAACCAAAGAGTATCAAATGTTTTTACACTTACAAATGGTATTTTAGACCTTGACACCTATAATCTAGATATTTATAATCTTTCTACACATGGCTCCGCTAACGAGGAAACTTTATACTCTGCCACAAAACTTTTAAGAACATCGGGTAATCATAGCGATGGTGGGTTAACGCGTACTATTACCGCAAACGGTACATATTTATTTCCTTTGGGTACCTATAAAGCGTCAGTAAGCACAAACCGGTATGCTTGGGCAAAGCAGACTATTTCCAGTTTTGCTGACGATGGAAAAGTTCAGATTAATGGCGTTCCAGCTAAACTGCCTACTTTATCAGACGATGGCGATGTTAATAGCCGGCGTTATTTGCTCTACTATTGGAGAGTTCGTCACTCTGGGTTTACCACTGTTCCTAAGGTTCGGAATCAATTTATTGGATATAGAGATGACATATTTAATCAGGTTAACTGGGCGCAATTGTTTCCAGGGAAGGTAGTAAACAATGTACGGTCTCTTTATGGTGTGCTAGTTGGGAATCAGAATGATGCTACAAATATTTTGGACTTTAGTCCAGCATTTGATCTGGAAGCAGGAGAGTTTACTTGCGGGCGTTCCCAACTCTTTGTTGGAACAATACTTATATACTATACAAGAGATAATGCTCGTGAGTCGAATTGGAATCTTCCTGCAACTTGGACTCGTAGCGATATTCTTATTGATGCAAATGGTGATGGCACAATTAACTATAAGGATTGGCACGATAGACGCCAGCCTGTGTCTCCAAATGTCCCAGGAATAGGGGATATTGCAGTAATTGGTTGGGTTCCCTGGGACGATCCTAATGTTGCATTGAGGGGTCAGCCACATGGCGTATGGATAGATAACGTGGCCATAACCGTAGCAAAAGTTCAGTTTACAAAAATGACGGATGCATTAGGAAATCCAGTGCCACGGGTTTATCGCTCTAATTTTCAATTCCGCCCAAACTTATGTATTAACAATAATGCTGGAGCACTTGATGCAGGTATTGTGGAAGGTGAAGGCATGTTCTGGATTAGGATGGGAGATCCTGATCTTTCAGGTAATGATTTGGGCGATTTCATAGCTCAAGATTCTTCATATTTTGTATATGAAAATTTTACGGCAACAAGGATTTACAATAATACTCCCGACTTGGTTTCAAATATAATTTTTGCTAACGATGGTTGGGGTACAAATAATCATAATGTAACCATTGCAAAAAATATTACTACACGAGGTAATTTTGAGATTTTAGGAGATCTTAATTTATTACTTAATACAGGGGCAACGGGCGATATTAATGTTGGTAGGAATTTGGTAATGTATGAATTTCAGGGTTCTGAAGGTGGTGCTAGTGGTGGAGGAGCCGAAATTGCATTTCAAAATACGGGTACAGGTAGAACTATTACTGTTAATGGTGATATTTTAATGAATAATAATGGAGGGTTAATTAATGTTCGGGCTGCTAATGCTCCCGCAACTGACCACACTATTAATCTTTATGGAAATATTGTTCAGAATACTGCAAATGCAGCCATAGATGGTATTCAACTATATTCTGCCAATGATCAGGATAGGGTTACGCTAAACATACTTGGGAGTAATAGTAAAACCTACACTTTAGCGTCGGGCGATATCCCTAATTTTTACAGATTAGTTGTAAATAAAGGAACAAGTAGATCAACAACATTTACATTTAATAACGATTTCAACCTAAACGGTCCAACTGACGGTGCAACTGCAAATACTAAAGCATTAGAATTGCAGAATGGAACATTGGTGCTTAACAATTCTGGCATTGATATTACACTTTCTTCGGGTGGTTCAGATTTTGAAATACCATCAACAACAGGGTTGTCAATTCTGAATGGTATAGCAAGGGTTACAACAGCCGGAAGCAACGGTATTCTGCTCGATGGGTATATCAATATTGAGGGAACAGATGTCGCAAACCAAGGGCAACTAATACTTGATGGAGGGGTTGGTTCCGATAACTACATTCAGTACTCATCTTCGGGCAATGCCGAAATTCGTATAGCAACAGGTAAACTTGTGGTTGGATCGCAAATTAGGAGTAGTACACTTAATAGTTTAGGTGTATTAAAGTATAGTCAACTTTCCAAATCAGGGTCAACAGTTCAAAGTAGCGTTACGGTGGGTTTACGTTCCGCACCAGTTAACTCTCGTGGGATATTTGAGGTATATAATCCTGGTAGTCGTTTTCAGATATACAACGGAACGCTTACCATTGCCCGTGCTCACGATAATGTTGCTACAGCAACAAGAGCGGCACTCTATATCGATTCGCAAACCACAGGGCTGAACCAATGGGGCACAATACAAATTGGTGATCCCGTGAATAATCCTGCTGGTGGTACCGTAACAGTAAATTCCACAAAAGACCTATGTAGAATGATTGTAGACGGTAATTCAACCGCAAAACTTAATGTAAACAGTCTTGGTCTTTTAGGAGAGTTAGATATTAGAGCGGGCTCTTCTTTCGATGGAAGTTTGTTGAATCTTAGCCTTCAGAACGATATAACTAACCGCGGGACAGTAAACTTAAATGTTGACACTTTATCCTTTATTGGAGGCGATCAGGATATTGACGGTGATATTACTGCTAATAATATTCTAGTTAACCCAACAACGGGCGTTAATTTAACTGGTGCAACCAATACTATAACAGCAAATAGTAATCTTATAATTTCAAACGGAACGCTTACCGACAATGCTCATACCGTTGCAGTTAAGGGAAATGTAATAAACAATGCCGTACATTCTACCTCTGGCTTGGGTAGGATTCTTTTAAATGGCGTATCGTTGCAACGTATTTATGGTACAGGACAATTTGGCGCACTCGAATTGAACAATTCTCAAGGTGCTTATCTGGAAACCGACCTTTACCTTAACAATGATTTTTACTTAACCAATGGCATTTTTAACATAAATAGTCATTTATTTACACTAAGCCAGAACTCATTGATACAAGGAAGCGGTTATGGTACTTCCAAAATGATTATTACAAATGGCAGTTTCGGTGATGCTGGAGTTAGAAAGTTTATCCCTGCAGGTCCATTTAATTTTGATTTCCCAATTGGTTCTGGAGCAGGGTTAGGTGCAAAGTACACACAGGTTGAGTTTATTATATCAGCTAATAGCACACCGGGTAGCATTGCTATTCACCCGATTAATCAGGCGCACATGACCGTCATTGGTCCTAACGTATTGCAGTACTATTGGTCCATTACTAGTACAGGAATAAGCAACTTTACAGGGAATGCACATCTACACTATATCGATTCCGACGTGGTTGGCGATGAAACCCTGTACTACTCGGCACGACTTCTGGGCGACGCTTGGGCAAAATTCCCGCCCGAAACTGTGCTCGAGGATGACGATTATATATCGGTTGACTATACTGGTGTAAGTGATATTTCAGGTGATTATACCGCAGGTTACGATTCTGACATTCCAGCACAAATACCAATATTTATATCGAATGGAATTGGTAATTGGTCCGACCCAACTAAATGGACAAGGCTCGATGGGCTTCCTGTTCCTGCTGGTGGACCACAAGGACATATTGTTCGGATCAGAGAGGGCGATATAATAACAATGGATCGCTACAGAATACTATCGTATAGGACACAAATATTTGGTAGATTAAATGTAGGAACGCAAATTGGTCACAACCTTGGTTATGTTAGTGGAAGTGGTACACTTGCCTTTGTTAACGAAAAAGTCTTCCCTGGCGAATATACTGATTTTTTAACCTGTGGAACGGGAGGTACGGTTGAGTTTGGTGGTGATTCTTACGATATTCCTTTATTCAATAATTACTCTGCTGTTGATGACCAGTTTAACAACCTAGTAATTACAGGCACAGGTATAAAGGTTTTCCCCGACCGCGATAGTATTAGGATATGTAATAATCTGTCGGTTCTTGAAACTGCAACGCTTAAGTTAGAACATTTTAGCAGATCAAACAGTTCTTACAAGTTCACAAGAATTGGGAGAGATATTTATGTTGGACCAACTGCATTTCTCGATACAGATTATGGTGAATATGTTTATTTGACCGGTAATTTTAATATGCCCAGTGGTGGAAAACTGGGTGCTTCATATACCTATCAGTTTTTCAATCTGAATGGGGTTGTCCAACAAATAATTGATGGCGATTTTAATGGAACTAACGGATTTAATGACTTCTGGGTTAATAACTCCAATGGAGTAATCTTCCAAAATGGAGGAGCAGAGGTTAAATCATTCCTATCTCCACAAAAGGGAGAACTTGTAACTTTTAATTCTTCTCGCGTTACATTGTCCAAAACAGATGGCAAGGGTTTAAATTACCCTGCGGGAAATACAGGATATGTAGATGGTCCAGTAAAAGTTAATGTAGGTCCAACGACAACTTATGGTTATTTACCCGTTGGATCGGTTGACAACACTAAGTTTTTCTACTATACCACACTTCCTTCTGCAGTATCGTATTGGACCGGGGAGTATTTTGATGCTAACCCTTATAACCCATTAAGCATGACTGGATCGTTGCAGTACGTAAGCGCCGTAGAGCATTGGCAAATAAAATCGGATGTAGCACGTAGTGTCCAGTTCCGACTGCCAATTACGGCAACTAGCGATGCTGCCTCGGGAGTAACCAATGTAAATAATTTACGAATTGCTCGTTGGAATGGCAGCCAATGGGTTGAAATTCCTAGTGCTCCAACAGCGGGTAGTACAAAAACTAGTGGTTTTGTTCAAACCAATGCTGCGTACGCTTTTACAGCAGGAACCAATGAGTATTTTACGCTTGCCAGCGTTGAATCCATAGTTATCCCAACGGCGCAATTTACATCAGGTAACGCAACAATTTGCCAGGGTAACAGCACCAACCTCACAATAACAATGACAGGCAGTGGGCCTTGGGATATTGTATATACCGATGGAACATCAAGTTTCACATTAACAGATATTACATCTCCTTACACCTTTGGAGTTAGTCCTGCTTCAACTAGAACATATACCATTACAAGTGTTACCGATAACATTGGAACAACAGGAGTCGTAATTGGAAGTAATCCTGTTATTACTGTTATACCGGATCCTGTTCCCTACAATGTAACAGGTACAGCAACTATTTGTGGAGTTCAAACAGCAACAATTAGCCTAAGCGGATCACAACTTAACTATACCTATGAGTTGTATCGCGATGGTGTTGCTACAGGAAATACCAAGGCTGGAACCAATGCTGCTTTAAGTTATACCGGCATTAGCCTTGGCGGAACGTATACAGTTATGGCATACCGTACAGGTTATCCGCTATGTTATGAACCTATGACGGGTAGTGCTATTGTTACTGTTTCCACTGGTGCCTCAGCCACAGTAACTGGTTTAGCAACAGGCACACCGATTTGTAGTGGCGATCCTGTCCAAGTTGAAATTGTTTTGGTAGGAACACCTCCGTTTAATTTTACGGTTAATGAAAGTTATTCTGGACGTACATTCAATGTAACCAACCTTAATGTTGTTTCTGGATCTACGCATACTTATACTGTTAACCCAGCGCCAGCGTGGGTCGATCAGGGTGTTGCTCCAAATTATGTGGCAAACTACACTTATACCGTTACGGCAGTTACCGATAATTCAGGATGCGGTGCAGGTACCTCATCGGGTTCTGCAAGCGTGGCTGTTTACAAGCGCCCAGAAACAGGGCCACAATACCATGTTCCGAACAATTTTGGATTCTAAATGAAAACAGGGCTATAAGCCCTGTTTTTTTATCACATTAATGATAGTTTAATAGTTAATCTTCTGATTTTATTATTCTAAATAATACAGCGGGTTGTTCACCCCACAAAATGTCCTATTCGTCTATTTATGAGATGAATAATGCCACGCCTAATTCTAAATTAATACCTTTATATAATAAAATTTAACCCTATCAACTATGAAACAGTTACTAACAGCGCGGTATATTGGCATTTTGTTGGGAATCCTACTTACTAGTTGTGCTACAATTATTAAAACCCCAAGGCAGGATATCTATATTGTATCGCAACCGGATAAGGCAAAAATTGTGATATACGATAGCAATAACCTTATAGTATGGAATGGTGAAACACCATCTAACATTAATCTTAATAAAGGGAATGGCTATTTTAAAGGTGCAACTTATAAATTAGAAATATCTAAACCAGGGTTTCAAACTATGACCCTCCAACTAAAACCATCAACGAGTGGCTGGTATATTGGAGGAAATTTTCTTGTTGGTGGTTTAATAGGATGGCTTGTTGTAGATCCTATAACAGGAGCAATGTGGATTTTGAACCCCAAAAATCTAAATATTCAACTTAGCAAATACGATAATCAAGCTGAAGGGTTAAAAGTAGTAATGCTCAATGAGATTGATAAGGAAGTGCTAAACGAGAATTCTGCCCAAAGAATTAATTAATCTTTATTTAACAACAACGGCAATTAAATTCAACTCTCATTAGAACTCTAAAACACTTAAAATGAAAACAATTCTATCATATCTAATTTTTGCGTTGATATCTATATCAACCTTTGCCCAAGAGCCAGTAAGCATGGCGTTCTCCATATCAAACAAAGGTGGCAATGCTTTAACTAAAGTGCAGCTTAAAATTCTTGGTCAAAATTA
>CAZTVY010000009.1:0-20679 GCA_964617235.1 uncultured Rikenellaceae bacterium
AATCCAAATTTCATACTGCTTAATCTGCATAGCCTAACTCCTCAAATTCTTTAAGTACTGTTAGCGAGTCCGATTTCACCAACTCCGATTCTTTTTTAAGTTTTTTTTCAAGAATAATCCTTTTTTGGAGTTTATTGTAGTAATCAATTGCCTCGTTAATATACCTATTTGTGGGCTTCTTCATTAGTTCGAGGATTTTTTCGGTTTCGCCAAAAATCGATTCATCTATCTTTAATGATACTGTTTTCATACACCATAAATTTATATCACAAAGGTATATTATTTTTGTATATTCTTCAAGTGTTTCTTTGTTTTTTTATGATAAATCTTTGGCTAGTGTGACAATGGCTTTGCAGAACTCCCTATGGTTGGTTTTGTGGCGTGCTTCTTTGTAATAAATTCTGTATTAACCTTTATTTCTGCCATCAACAAACTTTAACTCTTATCTTTTAGGGTTTAGCCTTTAACTATTAACTAATTGTCTATCTTTGCGGCTTAAATTTTTAGAGGTAGATGATTTCAGTTGACGGATTAGCATTAGAGTTTGGCGGTACTACGCTTTTTAAGGATATCTCGTTTGCAATTAACGAGAAGGATAGAATTGCGCTAATGGGTAAGAACGGTGCAGGAAAATCGACGCTGCTCAAGATTTTGGCAGGGGAGAGGACGCCATCCCGCGGAGTGGTTTCAGCTCCCAACGATGCTGTTATTGCCTATCTGCCTCAGCACTTGATGACCGATAATAAGATGTCGGTTTTTGAGGAAACATCGCAGGCGTTTGCTCATATTTTTGAGATGGAGGCCAAAATTGAGGCTATGAATGCCGAATTGGCCAGCAGAACCGATTACGAGTCGCCAGAGTACTATAAACTGATTGAGGATGTTACCACATTAAGCGAAAAGTTTTACTCCATTGAGGAGGTGAACTACCAGGCCGAGGTTGAGAAGATTCTGATAGGTTTAGGCTTTGTACGCGAGGATTTTAATCGCCCAACTAGCGATTTCAGCGGAGGTTGGCGTATGCGTATTGAGTTGGCTAAGATTCTGCTCAAAAAACCCGATTTAATTCTGCTCGATGAGCCCACAAACCATTTGGATATTGAGTCGATTCAGTGGTTGGAGGATTTCTTGGTTAATAGCGCCAAGGCGGTAATTGTGATATCGCACGACCGTGCTTTTGTTGATAATATAACCAACCGTACCATTGAGGTTACGCTTGGACGGATATACGATTACAAGGTAAACTACTCAAAGTACCTTGAGTTGCGCAAGGAGCGTCGCATTCAGCAGCAGAAGGCTTGGGAGGAGCAACAAAAGATGATTGCCGAAACCGAGGAGTTCATTGAGCGCTTTAAGGGAACATACTCCAAAACCAATCAGGTTAAGAGTAGAGTTAAGATGCTGGATAAACTTGATATGGTTGAGATTGACGAGGAGGATACATCTGCACTAAAGTTGCGTTTCCCGCCATCGCCACGCTCTGGAAATCATCCTGTAATTGTTGATAGGGTTGGAAAATCGTACGGCGACCATTTGGTATTCCAGAACGCCACTTTTACACTTGAACGTGGCGATAAGATTGCCTTTGTGGGTAAGAATGGTGAGGGTAAATCGACCCTTGTTAAGGCAATAATGAAGCAAATTGACCACGATGGTAATCTAAGTTTAGGTCACAACGTAATGGTGGGCTACTTTGCCCAGAACGAGGCATCGCTTCTGGATGAGGAACTAACCGTATACCAAACCATTGATGATGTTGCAGTAGGCGATATTCGTACTAAAATAAAGGATTTGCTGGGCGCATTTATGTTTGGTGGCGATAGCTGGACTAAAAAGGTAAAGGTTCTTTCTGGTGGAGAGCGTACACGTTTAGCAATGATAAAGCTTTTGCTTGCGCCAGTTAACCTGCTTATTCTGGATGAGCCAACTAACCACCTAGATTTACGCACCAAGGATATTCTGAAAGAGGCGCTACAGAATTACGATGGTACATTAATAGTGGTATCGCACGACCGCGATTTCCTAAATGGCCTAGCTAATAAGGTTTACGAGTTTGGTAATAAGCGTGTGAAGGAGTACTTGGGCGATATTCAGTACTTCCTCGAAACTAAGAAGTTGGATAACCTTAAGGAGATTGAGCGAAAAAACTAAATAACTCAAAAAAATAAAACCCCAACATTGGGGTTTTATTTTTATCTATCGTTTATTGACTATACTATTCATCCTTTTTCTTTGAGGTTAACACTTTGTAGAAAAAGTATCCGGTAAAGAAAAAAACTACTCCCCATACCAGAATTATTGTTATTAGTGCTGATGTATTCATAGTTAAAGTAGATTTAGTTTTTTCCTACGGTTGTATGCAAAGTAAACCATAACGGCTATTCCAATGAATAAGCTTAGAAGCAGGATTCTCGCCATATCTATATAGAAAACCCTGTTTATAATGTTTCCTTTAAAAATAGGAGTGCCAGCGTCAACCACATCGCCTTGCTTAACTAGCACCTCGTAGTTTTTCTTTACAAGGTATAGCCTTGAGTTGCCATTGTTGTCAACTTGCAAGAAATCCCTAGAGTTTTCTTTGATTACGCCCTGAACAATGCCCGAGCCCTCGGAGTAGAATTCATCGGCAAAGTAATCCTTATTAGGACCAATACCCTTGTGGGTTATCTGCCCAATAATACTTTCGTTATGTACTTTCCATCCAGTAAAGCTTAGTTTCGACCATTCATCATTTTCAGGGCGAATAAGTGAGCTGACAAAGACAACAATCAAAATTACAGGGGTTACATATTTTAGGATAGGAATAAATATTCTTGGTAGCTTAATATCGGCTCCTTCTGTTATCTCCTTCCAACCTTTATCCAAACCAAATACCCAGGCAAACAGAATAGATTCAAACATTGCAAAAACAAATAGTGCTACAGTTCCGCCCCAGTAGTCATACTCATCGAAAACGCCCTCCTGAAAGAATAATACTGTTGGTAAACCAAGTAGTAGAATTGATAGACCAAATCCAATAGCCGCCTTTTTCCTGCTCCAGCCGTATTCATCTCTGAAAAAGCCAACAACAGGTGTTCCCATTGCCAAAGAGGAGGTAATACCAGCAAAGAATAGTAATCCAAAGAAAGCCACACCAGCCAATGCCGACATCACTTCGCCCCACTGAGCAAAAAGGAAAGGCATTGTTCTGAAACCAAGACCTAAACCACCAAGATTTGTAAGTTCCACAACCTTATCAATGCCGAAGTAGCCAATTGCAATTGGGATAATAATTGAACTACCCAGAACAATCTCAACAAACTCGTTCATAAACCCAGCCGACATTGAGTTACAAGCAATATCGTCTTTTGAGCCAACATAGGAAGCGTATGCGTGAATACATCCCATTCCAACAGAAAGTGTGAAGAATATTTGGCCAGCAGCAGCTAACCATACCTTGGGGTTTGTCAGTGAATCGAACTCGGGTGTCCAAAGGAAATTAAGACCCAGCACACCATCGAACGATGCTCCATCGGTACCCGCTTTTAACGAAATACCTTTTATTGCTAGGAATATTCCAAAAAATATTAGTAGAGGAACGCCAATCTTTGCAGCCTTTTCAATGCCTTCGCTTAAGCCCTTACTCAAAATCCAAATGTTTAAACCTAAGCAAAGCAGGAAGAATAGAATTGCCTCAAAGGGTATTCCTGTGCTAGATGTGGTAACATCGAGGTAGCCACTAAAGAACGATGCAACCTGATGCTGGTCCATTCCACTGAACGTACCTGCTATGGAGTGATAAACGTAGGAAATTGTCCAACTCTCCATATAGCAGTAGTACGAAGCAATGGCAATGTTGCTGAAAATACCAAAAACACCAATGTACATCCAGAACTTTCGGTTGCTCATTTTTTGGAGAATCATAGGGGTTGTGTGGTAACCGTACCTACCACCATACCTTCCCGATGACCATTCTATTAAAAGAAGCGGAAGCCCCAGTAAAACTAAACTTACAAGGTAAGGAATAATAAAAGCGCCACCTCCGTTCTGCACTGCCTGCACAGGAAAGCGCAAGAAATTACCAAAGCCCACGGCATTTCCTGCCATAGCAAGGACAAGGCCAACCCTCGATCCCCAAGCTTCGGTTCCTGGTTTTAAATTACTACTCATTTGGTTTGGTTTGATTTAGGATAGTTTGGTTAAATTTTCTCAAAAATAGTTTTTTATATTAAAAACTTGCAATTATGACATTTGAATGATAAGTTTTTTTAAAGTTTAATTGGAATTTTGTAAAAGGCTAGCAAATAAAAAACAAAACCCCTCGAAAGCGTCGAGGGGTTGGTTATCAAAATACTAGTTTTTACTTGCCTTCTATTTGCTTTACTGTCCAGTTTAGGGCATCTTCAAGCATCTCAACTGGTGGGTCGGCTATAAATCCATTGTCGTGTAACGATTTTGCCATTGAACGTGAGTATTCAATATCTTTCTTTGCCATTTGGTAAGCCTCGTCCCAGGTTATTTTAGTACGGGCTACACCATCCTTAATGGCTTGCATCGCCACATCGGCAGCCTCAACAGGGAATACATCGGCTTCGTCCATTGTTGGAACAATGTTGTCGATATTTATTCCACGCTTTTCAGCGTAATTTGCCAACGAGTGTGCTGCTGCAATGGCCATAGCATCTGTAATTTTCGATGCGCGAACCATTAAAGCTCCCTTTAGAATGCCAGGAAAACCAATTGAATTATTAACCTGATTTGGGAAATCGCCACGGCCTGTTGCTACTATGTATGCACCAGCCTCTTTTGCTGCGTAAGGGTAAATTTCGGGAACTGGATTTGCACAGGCAAAAACAATAGATTTGTTACCCATAACTCGCACCCAATCTTGTTTAATAGTATCGGGACCTGGGGTTGATAATGAGATTAGCACATCTGCATCTTTCATGGCCTCCTCCATGGTGTTAATACAGTTGGGGTTGGTTTGCTCACAAATCTCCCATTTACGGTAGAATCGCTTATCGGCCTTAATATCCTCACGGTTTTTATGTAATCCGCCGTGCGAATCGAACATAATCATTTTCTTGGGATTGCCACCGTCGGTAATAATAAGTCTTGCAATGGTTGTGTTTGAGGCACCTGCACCAAAGTAAACAATCTTTACTTCGCTCAACTTTTTATTTACCAGTTTAAGCGCATTAAGTATACCTGCCAATGTAACACAAGCGGTTCCTTGAGCATCGTCGTGCCAAACGGGAATATTGCACTCTTCGCGAAGAACATCAAGTACTCTATAGCAGTTAGGTTGAGAAATATCTTCAAGATTAACAGCTCCAAAGCTGTGCTGGCACATTTTTACAAAATCAATAATTTTTTCGGGGTCGTTTTTGCCGTCTTTTCCTTTACTATCTATGCAAAGAGCAACAGCATCAACACCACCAAGGTATTTCATGAGGAATGCCTTTCCTTCCATAACACCAAGCCCACCAGCGGGGGTACAGTCGCCATCGCCAAGTACTCGAGTTGAATCACTTACCACTGCCACCAAATTACCACGGTTGCTTAATTCGAACGATGTGTCGTTATTATCTCGAATGGTTGTAGATACTTTGGATACACCAGGAGTGTACCAAACATTGAACCAGTTAAAGCCTAGTACTGGTGCCTTTGGGGCAATTTGTACCTTGCCTCCATAGAATTTATGAGCTTTTTCGCTCAGGTATTTCAAGAATAGGGTTTTGCCTTTGGCCTTCTGCTCCTCTGTCCAACTTGCTGGAAACATATCGCCAAGCTTCTCAAGTTTAAGGTTCACTTTGCTCATATTGGCTTAGTTTTTAAAGAATTATAAATTCACCGGAAATAAAAATTTCGAATCACAAGTTACTAAAAGCCACGATTATATTCATCTAAATTATTATGTTTTTAAACCCATTTGTTACTTGGATTTTTCCCTAAAAAATGTTAGGTTTGGCTAATATTTACAAAAATATGCCGAACAACATAGTTTTTTAGCATATTGATAATCAGTAAAAAAATAACCCATGAGCATACTTGTTAATAAGAACTCACGAGTAATAGTACAAGGATTTACTGGAGGTGAAGGTACTTTTCACGCAACACAAATGATTGAGTATGGAACCAATGTTGTTGGAGGCGTTACGCCAGGAAAAGGAGGTGAAATGCACCTTGAATTACCTGTTTTTAATACTGTTGATGATGCTGTAAGGAAAACGGGGGCTGATGTTTCTATAATATTTGTTCCACTTGCTTATGCGGCCGATGGTATTCTGGAAGCTGCAGCTGCAGGAATAAAATTGATTGTATGCATTAGCGAAGGGATTCCAACTGCCGATATGATTAAAGTTAAGCATATTTTAGCGGATTATCCTCAAACTCGCTTAATTGGGCCTAATTGTCCGGGTATTATTACCCCCGACGAGGCAAAAGTTGGAATTATGCCAGGGTTTATCCACAAAAAGGGACACATTGGAGTGGTATCACGCTCTGGAACGTTGGCTTATGAGGCTGTCGACCAACTTACAAAGTTAGGATTAGGACAAAGTACCGGTATTGGAATAGGTGGAGACCCTATAATAGGAACAACCATTCTGGATGCTATTAAACTTTTTATGAATGATCCCAATACACATGGTATTGTTATGATTGGTGAGATTGGTGGTAATATGGAAACCGATGCTGCTCGTTGGATTAAGGAGAATGGAACAAAGCCTGTTGTAGGTTTTATTGCTGGGAAAACGGCTCCTAAAGGCCGTAGGATGGGGCACGCTGGTGCAATTATTGGTGGTGCTGACGATACTGCTGCTGCTAAAATGAAGATTATGAATGAGTGCGGCATTCATGTTGTAGAGTCACCTGCTGATATTGGAAAAACTATGCTAGATGCGTTAAAGTAATTGACTATTTGGAATATTTTTAAACAGCCCGAATGTTGAGTTTGGGCTGTTTTTTTTAATAGAAAACATATTGAAGTTCTTTTATGATTTAGTAAATTGTAAAACAATTTAGTTAAACCCCTTTAACTTATACTTTCTTAATATGAATAAACTCCGACTTCATTTATCGCAGTTAATAATAGTTCTAATAACATTAGTGCTATTATCGGTAAGCTACTTGATAGGTAGGCTCGATATTGAAAAACAAAATGGAGTAAAGAGATTGGCTGTTTTAAAAGAGTTAACAACCATAGGAAACAAACTTGAAGGAGTTGTGCGTTCCACATTTAACCTTACCCAGGGAATTGTCCATTTAATACGCTATCAGGGCAGTATTTCTAAGGAGCAATTTGAGGCTCTCTGTACACTTGCTATGAGCGAGAATCCAAACATTAGAAATGTTGCTGTAGCTCCCAATAATGTTGTTCAAATGGTTTATCCTTTAAAAGGGAATGAAAGGGCTGTTGGTCTCGATTATATGAAAAATGAACAACAGCGAGAGTCTGTGCTTAGATCAATGAAACAAAAGAAGCCTTTACTAGCAGGACCGGTAAACCTTGTTCAGGGAGGTGTAGGATTAATTAATCGTTCTCCAATATATTTAATTAGTAAAGATAGTAGCGAAAGATATTGGGGAATGACCTCTATTGTAGCATATTACGATAAAATACTCAATGAAGCAGGAATTTCTCTGAATGATGAATTGAAAATTGCAATTCAAGGTGACGATGGAAAAGGGGAGCTAGGAAAAGTTTTTTATGGAGATACGGCTTTGTTGAATCAAAACCCAGTAATAGTTGATGTTATTATACCTAGCGGAAAATGGCGATTAATAGCAACTCCCAATTCTGGATGGATTCGGGAGTCTGTTTTTCACTCTCAGTACTTTATAATATCGTTAATTATTACAGTGTTAATTGTGCTTTTTCTATTAACATTGATATATAAAAACCATAACATCAGGCAGAATAACTCATTACTGGCTCTCGAAATACAGGAGCGAAGAAAAGTAGAAATTGAGCTTAAAAAATCCAAGGAAGCAGCAGAGGAGGCCAATAGGGTAAAAACCGCTTTTTTAGCTAATATGAGTCATGAGATTCGGACGCCAATGAATGCCATTCAGGGTTTTTCGGAGGTTATACTTAAAGGTAATTTGAGTGAGAAATCTACTTTCGATTTTATTGAAATCATCAATAACAGCTCCAAACAATTATTGAATGTTATTAACGATATTATTGATATTTCAATGATTGAGGCAGGTCAGCTTAAAATCATATACGATACTGTTAAACTCAACAGATTACTCGAGAATATTTATTGCTTGCATAGCAACAGCGCAAAATCGAAAGGTTTAAGGTTCAATGTGAGTTATGGTTTACCCAATACAGTTGATTCAATTAATACCGATGAGCATAGGTTGGCTCAAATAATTAATAACCTTATAAGTAATGCAATTAAGTTTACCAACGAAGGATATGTAGAGTTTGGATATAAACTTAAGGATGCCCATCTTGAGTTTTACGTAAAAGACTCTGGTATTGGAATACCTATAGAATTTCATGATTTAATTTTTGAACGGTTTAGGCAGGTTGATGATAAGTTATCTCGTGACTATGGTGGGACAGGGTTGGGTTTGTCTATTTGTAAATCTATTATCGAGATGATGGGCGGCGAAATATGGATTGAGTCTGAGCCTAATAAAGGATCAACTTTTTTCTTTACTTTACCATATGAGCAAAAATATCCTGCTATTGAGAATGAAATTTTGGAGTCAAACTATATCGATTTAAAGGATAAAACAATTCTCATTGCCGAGGACGATTACTATAACTACTTGTTATTGCAGAAACTGTTAGAAAGTACCAATGCGAATTTACTCAGGGCAAACAATGGTCGGGAGGCCATTGATATTTTCTCTCAAAATAACGTTGACTTTGTTTTGATGGATATTAAAATGCCAGTAATGAATGGCTACGAGGCAGTTAAAATAATTCGTGAAAATAATACCAGGATACCAATTGTAGCCCAAACAGCTTATGCAATGACTGAGGAGCGGCAGTTGGCCATTGAAGCGGGTTGCGATTATTATATCACAAAACCAATAAAATCTGGTGAGTTGTACGATATATTTAAGGAGATTTTATCGAAAAAGTAAAGGGTGGATTATTGTTCCACCCTTTTTTTCATTTCGTCAATATTTATCCACGATTCCTTTGCTGTAAAACCATCAGGAACTTTGAATGCCAATACGTTTTTAACCCGTTTATTCATATTGGGATGCGATGATAGAATCTCGAAATTGTCGTAAATACCATTCTCGTTCTTTTCTTTTAATCGTCTAAAAAACGATGCCATTGCACGGGGTTCAAGGTTGCATTTTAATAGTAACTCGCAGGCGAATAGGTCGGACTCCTCCTCCTGCTCTCTGTTATAGCCCTGCGAAAGTAACTCTTTAGCAATTTCACCTGAAACATAAGGGTCGTTAGATGTTAAAAGGGTTAGTCCAATATCCTTAACTAGCCTGCTAACCACATGTCGCTTTTCGATATGTCCAATTTCGTGGCATATAACCGATAGTAACTCCTCAGGTGTCTCGCAGAATTTGATTAATCCTGTGGTTATAATTATGTAACCTCCAGGTAGTGCAAAGGCATTAACCATTTCGTTATCAACCAAAATAAACTTATAGTCGTACTTTGCATCATCCTGAATATTTCTTAAGGTATCAGCGGTTACTGCGAGAACAGAATCAATATACAAATCGTTCTTCTCATTAAATCCATTAAGTTGTAGAATACTGTTTGCGTAACGTTCGCCAATAGATTGCTCATTCTCAATAGAAATTAATGTAGGACGTTCAGGCATTTTAATAAATATTGCGAATATAGCCCATAGAACACCTCCAATACCAAGCAGAATAAGCAATTCAATAAGTACTTTTTTCATTGCAATTACATTTTAGGGGGCATATTCATTTGCTGTTGCTTAACTTCTGTTTCGTTTTTTATTTTGTATGCTTGGATATATGCTATTTTACCAAAAAACAAGAAATAGTAGAAACGACCATGGTAAGCCTTAACTGCGCCAATAATACTAAATATAAAGTAAAAAAGGTTGAAGATACCCGCGGTAATCAATAAACCCCAAAATACATTAGTAAAGGCAGCATCGTTAGCAAATATGTAAACAGCCCAAACAATAAGATAACTATTTAGCAACGATACTGGTATTTGGGAATACATCGATTGTAGTGAATGGAATTGCACAAAACGACCTTTCGATTTGTTTACGAAAAAATACACCACCGATGCAATCATGTTAACAATTGGCAATGGTAAGCCTAAAGCAGTTGTTGCAAACATCATAAGGTATGCACCCATTGCATCTTGTTTCTCTCTTTCACTAACCTCTTCGGGCTGTGGTATTGGATGAAATTCCATAATTAAAATTTTAGTTATTTGACATAAGAAAAGAGAAGTATGTGTAATACTTCTCTTTATCAGTATTTATAATGTTTTTATACCTCTTCAGGAAGTTCGTCGCCTGTAAATGCTGGATATGTATCAGTCATATAGTTCATGTATAGGCTAACGCGAGTACCCCAACGTAGTTGACCTACTACCCAGTTGTGGAATGATTCTGGATAATTTGCAGTGAAAAGAACAATCCACCATGCTAAGAAAACAAGAATCATTACAAAAATACCACGGAAGAAAAGAATGAATAGGTGAGGAATGTATACGAAAATGCCACCGAAGAAAAAGCGTACAAGCATTAAACCACGGCTAACATTCTCAGGATATTCAACTTCTAATGAGGTGAACTCATCGGTACCTTTTATTCCAAAAGCAGGATAACCATCGGATAGGTTATAGTATCTGGCATTTACCCTAATACCCCAACGTAATAGACCTACTTGAAAATCGAATAAACTCTTAGGGTATTTTCCAGTGAAAAGGATTGCCCAAAAAGCAACAATTTGTAATATTTGACCCCAAAGTCCTACGAAAAGTAAAAGAAAGCCGTGTGGAAGCATAATGTAAAGGGCTCCAAAAAAACTTCTAAGGATTAACTCTAAGCGAGAGTATTCTTCCTGATGTTTAATTTTTAATTTCATTTGGTTAGAGTTTAAGTTTAACAAATGGTTAGTAGAAAATCAAAGCAATTTACATTTTTTTGTGAATACTGCTAAAAGAATAACAAAAAAAATTTAGTTCTTAAGGTTTGTATGCTTTTATCATAATTTCTATTGGGTGATATGCTTTTCTTCCTGTTCCATCCGTAATTTGATGGCGGCAGCTGGTGCCTGGGGCCACAATAACAACTTCCTCGGGCGTTTTTCTAATTTCGGGAAAAAGAACCAATTCACCAACCTTCAGGGAGAGCTCGTAGTGCTCTTTTTCGTAACCAAAAGCACCTGCCATACCACAGCATCCGCTGGGGATTTCAGTTACATTATAACCATTAGGAAACGATAACATTGCCTTGGTTGGTATAGTTGATGCCACAGCCTTTTGTTGGCAGTGTCCGTGTAATTTTATGCTGATGTTTTGCTCCTTGAATTGTTCTTTTTTTATATTACCCTTTTCAACCTCACGCATAAAGAATTCCTCGAATAGCAATGCGTTTTTTGCTAACTTAATGGCTGCTTGCTTATTATGAGATAAAGCCAAATCGGGGTATTCGTCCCTAAAGCTAAGTATTGCCGATGGCTCAATTCCAATTAGTGGAGTTTCATCGCTTATAAAATCTTTTAGTTTTTCGATGTTCCTGTTAGCAATTCTTTTCGCAGTTCTGATTAAGCCTTTTGAGATGTATGTTCGTCCGCTCTCAAAAATATCAACTAGAATAACCTCGTAGCCTAAAGAGTTCAATAGTTCTATTGCTTTTATTCCAATGTGAGAATCGTTATAGTTTGTAAACTCATCGGGGAGGAGATATACTATGCCGTTAGGGAATTGCTGGCTTGTCCTATTTTTCTTATGCCATCTTTTAAGCGTGGTTTTACTTAGTAATGGAAGGGTGCGTTTGGGTTCAAAACCCAGACTTTTCATTAGAATTTTCGAACTGATTTTGTTTGATAGTACAAAGTTGGTTACTTGAGGAGTAATACTTCCCAAACGGTTAATATGTGTGATATATGCTATCATTCTACTGCGTAGAGGGATTCCATTGGAATCGTACCAATGCTGTAAAAATTCGGCTTTTAGTTTGGCCATATCAACGCTCGATGGACATTCGTTCTTGCATCCCTTACACGATAAGCAGAGGTCGAGTATTTCGTAGAGTTCTTTATGGTTAAATGGATTCTTTTTGGAGCTGTTAGTTAGGAATTCTCTTAAAAGGTTTGCTCTAGCTCGAGTTGTATTACTTTCGTTGAGCGTTGCCATGTAACTAGGGCAAAGGGTTCCGCCAGAAAGGTGCGTTTTGCGACAATCGCCAGAACCATTGCATTTTTCTGCGGCACGCAGAATGCCCATTACAGAGCTAAAATCGAAAATAGTATCAATTTCACGGGGTTGTTGACCGGGTGTATACCTTAAGTTGGTATTCATTGTAGGTGTGTCAACAATCTTGCCCGGGTTGAAAATGTTTTTCGGATCGAATGTTTGCTTTACTTCTTTCATTAGGCTATAGACCTTGTCGCCAACCATTATTGGAATAAATTCGCCACGCAAACGTCCGTCTCCATGCTCACCGCTCAAGGAGCCCCTATACTTTTTTACCAGATGTGCTACTTCTAGGCCAATTTTGCGGAATAGGTCAACGTCCTTGGGGTCTTTTAAATTTAGAACAGGTCGCAAATGGAGTTCGCCCGTTCCAATATGGGCGTGGTAAACACAATCGAGGTTGTACTTTGCCATTATTTGGGCAAACTCCTCCATATATTCAGGAAGTTTATCTACAGCAACAGCCGTATCTTCAACTAACGATACAGGTTTTGCATCACCTTCAACATTGGAAAGCACTCCTAGTCCAGCTTTTCGCAAAGCCCATACTTTACCTGTTTCTGAACCCCAAATAATTGGAAAATGGTAGCCCATATCGGCTGCCATAAGCTCAGTCTCCATTGCTTTTGAAGCAATTTCAATCTCTTCTTTTGTTTCCCTGTAGAACTCCACTATTAAAATTGCACCAGGGTCGCCCTGCACAAAGAATCTATTCTTTTGCTGCTCAATGTTTCCTTTTGTACAATCGAGAATAACATTGTCCATCATCTCTACAGCGGATGGATTGTATTTTAAAGCAATAAGGTTTGCTTTAAATGCTTGATTTCGCTCTTTAAGGTGAACTGCAACTACAGCCTTTTCCTTTGGTGGGAGTTGAACACAGTTCAGTTTTATTTCAGTGATAATACCTAAAGTTCCCTCGCTTCCTGCAATTAATTTACTTAGGTTGAATTTTTGATTATCGCTTCCAAAAAAAGAATCTGTTACCAGTAGGTCTAATGCATAACCTGTGTTTCTTCTTTTAATTGATGGATTAGGGGAATTCTCAATAATTACAGTCCTATTATTCTCGTTACTAAGTATATCCTTAAAAAATCTATAAACATCACCCTCTTTTGAGTTGAGTTCACATTTAGCTTCAAATTCGTCTTTTGTTACATCACTAAATTCATACTCAATTCCATCATCAAGAATCATTTTTAGTGATATAAGGTGGTCGCGAGTGCTACCGTATATCAAGGAGTGGGAGCCACAGCTGTTGTTGCCAACCATTCCAGCCATCATGCATCGGTTCGATGTTGATGTTTCGGGTCCAAAGAAAAGCCCGTAGGGCTTAAGTGCCATATTTAGTTCATCCAGAATAACGCCAGGTTCAACTTTAACCCATTGATTTTCTGTGTTTATCTCAATGATTTTTCCCCAGTATTTTGATATATCTAAAACTATTCCATTACCTACAACCTGACCTGCAAGCGATGTGCCTGCTGCACGAGGAATAAGCGATAGATTGTTCTCCTTTGCAAAAATTATTAAAGTAACTATGTCAGTTTTTGTTTTTGGAAGGGCAACAGCCAAGGGTACTTCACGGTATGCCGATGCATCGGTAGCGTATTGCAAAAGGGTAGAGGTGTCGTATTTTAGTTCGCCACTTAAAGCATTTGAAAGCGCTTCAAATTTGTATCTATTACCTTTATTCATCATTAATCTAATTTAATATGCAAACGTATTACTTTAAATTCATTAATAAAAAAGACCCTGATAAAAAATCAGAGTCTTACCAATGGTGTTAATTGTTTTATTTTTTAAACCAAAAATCGCCTTTGAGTTTTGACCATTCCTGAGGACTTTGTGTTCCTTTACTCAATCGTTCAACTTCAACCCTAGTTTTTTTGAAAACACTCTCAATGGGTTGCTGTATTTGCAGTTGTTTTACTAATTCCTGGGTGAAAAGACCATTTGCACTATCTCCGTCCGAAGCGGTTGCTCCCTCGGAGGTTGCAAATGCTATTATTGTTCCGCTGGTAGGAACAATAGCTTTAAAACCTCTTTCTCCGCCTCTCGACCACGATTTAAATGGGTCGTTACGGCAAGCATCGAGAATGACTATATTCGTATTATTAGGATATTTTTCGAATTCTTCCACAACGAAGTTTACTGATATAGCCTCCCACTTACAATCCTCCTTTTTGTTTAACTCAGCATCGGTTGGAATAAGGTAGTTCATTCCATCAACCTGAACACCATGACCAGCGTAGTAGAATAAAGCTACATTGAAGTTAGGTAGTTTTTCGCTAAACTCTCGAATGGCTCGTTCCATGTTTTTCTTATTTGCGTTGGTTTGGCTAATTACCTCAAAACCAAGATTTTTTAGAGCTTGAATCATTAGATTTGCATCATTTTCAGGATTTTTTAAGAATTGTCCTCCTTGGTATGTGGAATTTCCAATAACCAATGCAATACGCTTTTCGTTGGGGTCGAACATTGGTTTAATTTCTTGCGACTGAAGTTGAGTTGCATTGGTAACTTCGCGGTTAACATAAAAAGTGTAGAATGATGAGTTGTCTTTTGTATCGGTTGCTCTAACCGATATGGTATTTTCCCCAACGGCAAGTTTAACCAATTGTTGAAAGTTACCGTTTTGGTCCAATGCAGCCTCATTCCCATTTATTACAACTTCATATATTCCGCTAGCATCTGTAACTTTACCTCTAACTATTATTTGTTTATTGCTCTCATTTATTTTCTGTTCTTTTCTAATATATGGCTCAATCATTGTGATTTCTGGAGCAGTAATATCTTGTAGTGTTTGCTGTGCTTTGTTTAAGTATGATATTTTAAGATAATCTGCTGCAATTTCAGTGCCCTGAGGTGCTTGGTAGCCAAATGCATTTCCATAGAATGGAGCAAATGGCATACTATAAACCAATGTTTCATTTATATAAAAGTAAAGGGTATTGCTGATCTTCCGGACAGTATATTTATTAAAATCACCAATCTTAATGAGTTTTGAGAAAGTCCAGTTTACTATATCCGAATTTTCGTTGTTGTAACTTTTATCAATAGTATAGTATCCATTACCGCTGAACCCAAAATTATAACGGCTCCAAACCCCAGGATCTTTTCCAAATACTAGTGAAATTTGCTTATTGTCATTTCCATTTAAGAACTTCATGGACGATTCTATTTCAAAATCTTTGTTAGAATCGAAACCTGATATTGTATTGGTGCAACCAGCCGCTCCGTCGGGGCTTGTTGATTTGAAGTTTAATTGTCCTTTTGAAACATAAGCGTAGCCATTGGTTGAAACTGCATTTGCCCAGTTATTGTTGTCGTTATTGAACTCGTCTAAAAAAAATGTATTTTTTTGTGCCACGTTGTAGGAGTTATATTCGGCCTCGTTATTCAAATTATTGCCTAAATAGTAAACCTTAACATAATCTATTGAGATATTAACTTTTGCTGATATTTGATAACCAATTTCATCGCCATAAAACGGCTCAAAAGGTTGGGAGTGAACCAAATTTCCATTTACAAAGTAATAAAGTGTACTGGCAACTTTTCTGATTGTTAATGTATTGTAATCCTTAATATTAACATAACTCGACATTGTCCAATCTACAATAGTTGTGTATTCATTCTGAAAACTTTTATCAATTAAATAATACCCATTGCCGCTTAGCCCAAAATTAAATCGACTCCATTCACTCGGTTTTTTGCCAAAAACAAAATAAAAGGATTTATTGTCATCGCCATCGATCCATTTCATTCTTGTTTCAAACTCGAAATCTTTTCGTTGGTCAATATGAAAAAGAGATCTTACGCATCCTGCTGCACCATTCTCAACTGTCGATTGAAAAATTAAATACCCATTTTGTATGAATGTTTCTCCGTTTTGAGTGGTAGCATTTTTCCAACCGTTTCCATCGTCGTTAAAATCATCCGAAAAAAATAAGGTCTTTTCGGATTGGAGGTAGCCATAAAAATTGTACGCTTTGTTTTCTTGTGCTATTGAAATTGTGCTTTGTATAGCAAGTAATAAGCTGATTTGTATTGTTTTGATAATGATTCTCATCATTGATTATCGTTTAAGTTATCACTAATCAAATTTAAGGCATATTAAAATAATTCGTAGGGAAAGTCAATAGAAAATTGATGTTTTTTAGTTTAATTTTCAAGTTTCCTATTTAGTACTTTAACCACACTGTAAATTAATCTGTTGAAGAACATTTTATTTGTTAAAAGTTGTATAATCAAATAATTGTGAGTAACTTTTGAAAGGTTTCGTTTTAAATCAACATTTTATATGTTCTATAAGCATTCTTTAGCTTTGTAATACAGCACTTTTATTGTTATTTTTGCATAGTTTCTTAAAATCAAATTAATTATCTGATAATCAAAATACTAAACAAATGGTTGTACTTGTTTTAAACTGCGGAAGCTCATCAATAAAGTACCAGCTAATTAACATGGCTGACGAAAGCCAACTTTTAGCAAAAGGGCTTGTTGAACGCGTTGGTTTTACCGATGCAATTCTAACCCATAAACCAGAGGGAAAGGATAGGTACGAGATTGTAACCAATATTCCTGACCATACAGTGGGTATTAATCTTATTTTAGAGGCTCTTGTTGACAAAACTCATGGTGTAATTTCTAGTTTGAATGAGATTAAGGCTGCAGGTCACCGTGTTGCTCATGGTGGCGAGTTTTTTACAACAAGCAGTTTAATTACCGACCATGTTAAGAGTGAAATTGAAAAGTGCATAGAGTTAGCTCCACTTCACAACCCTGCAAACCTAAAGGGTATTACCTCAATGGAGAAATTGCTTCCAGGTATTCCTCAAGTTGCAGTTTTCGACACTTCCTTCCACCAATCAATGCCAAAGCATGCTTACCTATACGCTTTGCCATATGAGTACTACGAGAACTACAAAATCCGCAGATATGGTTTCCACGGTACAAGCCATAAGTTTGTAGCTCAAAAGGCTTGTAAAATTCTTGGTGTAGACTTCAACACACAAAAAATTATAACCTGCCACTTGGGTAATGGAGCATCAATTGCTGCTATTCAGAATGGAAAATCTGTTGACACTTCTATGGGGTTCACTCCAGTTGAAGGTTTGATTATGGGAACCCGTAGTGGTGACCTAGATGCTGGTATTTTACTCTACATTGCTGAGAAAGAAAACTTAAGCATTAAACAAGTTAACGACGTAATTAACAAGAAGAGTGGTGTTTGCGGTATTTCTGGTTTATCATCGGATATGCGTGACCTTGAAAACGCTGCTGCCGATGGTAATGAGCGCGCTCAACTTGCTTTGGATATGTACTACTACCGTGTTAAAAAGTATGTTGGGGCTTATGCTGCAGCAATGGATGGTGTTGATTTAGTTATTTTCACTGGTGGTATTGGTGAGAACGATAGCTTACTTCGCGAGAAAGTTTCTTGTGCGCTTGATTTTATGGGTATTGACTTTGATGTTGATGCTAATAAAGGCGTTCGTGGTAAAGATAAGTTACTTACCAAGCCTAATTCAAGGGTTAAAGTAATGGCAATTACTACTAATGAAGAACTTGTTATTGCTACCGATACTGCAAATATTGTAAAAGGCAAAAAGTAATTTAACTATAGGAGACCAACAAAATGAAAGTAGATAAATTAGATCAACTATTCGATATTCTTCGCAGTAAGCCACGCAAACGCTTGGTTGCTGCTTTTGCAAACGACGCTCACACCATTGAGGCTGTTAGTATGGCCGTTGATATGGGTATAGTGGAGGCTACTTTGGTTTGCGATGAGCCAACAATGAAAAAAGTTTGTGCTGAACATAATATAGATCCTAACAAGTTTAAAATTGTACAGGAAGCTGATGAGATGAAGGCTGCTCGTAAAGCAGTTGAGCTTATCAACAATGGTGAAGGCGATGTTTTAATGAAAGGATTGGTTAGCACTGATAAGTATATGCGTGCTATCTTAGACAAAGAGAAAGGATTACTCCCTCCCAAGGCAGTTTTAAGCCATGTTACAGTAGTGCAGGTTCCAACATATCATAAACTATTAATTGTTGGTGATGTTGCTATTATTCCTGCTCCAGACTTGAACCAAAAGATTGCCATTACAAACTATTTAATTCAAACCGCTCATTCCTTGGGTCTTGAGAAGCCAAAAGTGGCTTTGAATGCTGCAACAGAGCAAATGTCGGCAGGTATGCAAGCTTGTGTTGATGCTGCAATTATTTCAAAAATGGCCGATCGTGGTCAAATCAAAGGCGCTATTGTTGATGGTCCTTTGGCTTTGGATGTTGCTATTGACAAGGAATCTGCTGAGATTAAGAAAGTTGGTGGTGGTGTTGCTGGTGATGCCGATTGCATCATGTTCCCAAACATTGAATCGGGTAATGTATTCTTCAAGGCTTGTACAAAACTTGCTAACGGAGAACTTGGCGCAATGGTTATGGGTGCAAAAGTACCATGCGTTCTAACATCACGTGGCGATAGTGTTAAGTCAAAAATGTATTCAATTGCTCTAGCTGCTAACGCTGCAAAATAATCTAAAACCATATAAAAAGAGAATGGAAGAGTTCAAAGTACTGGCAATTAACCCTGGTTCTACATCAACCAAAATTGCTGTTTACCGAAACAACAAATCTGTATTTCTTAAGAACATTAAGCACTCTGCAGAGGAAATAGCCCAATTCAAGACTATTACCGATCAGTTTGGCTTTCGTAAGGAGATTATCCTTAGGGAGCTAAAAGAGGCTGGAATCGACGTAAATAAGATTTCTGCCATTGTAGGTCGTGGCGGTTTGCTTAAACCAATTGAGTCTGGCGTTTACGAAGTGAACGATCAGATGAAAAATGATCTTAGGAATAGCATTATGGGCGAGCATGCCAGCAACTTGGGCGCATTAATTGCCGATGATATTGCACAATCGCTACCATCGGCTAAGGCCTACATTGCCGACCCTGTTGTGGTTGACGAAATGGATGAGGTGGCTCGTATTGCTGGTCATCCAAAGTTCAAACGTGTGTCAATTTTCCATGCACTTAACCAGAAAGCCATTGCGCGTTTACATGCAAAATCGCTCGATAGGAAGTACGAGGAGATGAACATTATCGTGGCTCACCTTGGTGGCGGTATTTCCGTTGGTGCTCATCGTCTGGGACGTGTTGTAGATGTTAACAATGCGCTTGATGGCGATGGTCCATTTTCTCCAGAACGTGCAGGAACAATTCCTGCTGGTCAACTAGCAAAACTTTGCTTTAGCGGAGAGGTAACTTTGGATGAGGTAAAAAAGATGCTCACCGGAAAAGGTGGATTAGTTGCTCACGCCGGAACCAACGATGCTTACGAGATTGAATTAAAAGCGCGTAGTGGTGATGCTAAAGCAAAACTACTTCAGGATGCCATGTCATACAACATTGGTAAGGCAATTGCTGCAATGGCAGGAACTCTTAAAGGCAAGGTTGATGCCATTATTCTTACTGGAGGTATTGCTCACAATGTATACCTTGTGGAGTATGTTAAGGAGATGGTAGGCTTTATTGCTCCAGTAGCAGTTTATCCTGGTGAGGATGAGATGCAAGCTTTAGCAATGAATGGTCTTATGGTTCTTAAAGGTGAAGTAATGCCCCGAGAATACAGATAATCATTTTATATAATACAAAAAAAAGGAGCCTTTAGGCTCCTTTTTTTATTCTTAAGTCTAAAATCTAATGTCTGAATTCTAAGGATTGGTTGTAGTTACAGGCAGTATTTTTCCATTAAAGTACTTTTTCCCGTTAACAGCAAAATCTACAATAAATTCAGCCATTTCGGTTGCGTTTATAGGTGCTTTATAGCCAGGAAAAGCTTGACGGAGCATTTCTGTATCGGTTGCACCTAGAGCAAGGCAATTAATACTAATACCCTTCTGCTTGTATTCTTCTGCAAGGCATTCTGTTATTGAGGCAAGAGCTGCTTTACTTGATGCATAAACCGATAATCCACTAAATTTCTGGCTTCCCTGAAAGCCTCCCATACTGCTTATATTAACAATATGTCCACCCTGACTCATTGAATGCATTAGTTCTTTTGTGAAATTTACGGCAGATATGTAGTTAACTTTTGTCATTCTATCAATGTCTTCGGAGGTAAGTTGCTCGAATGGTTTATTGATTAGGAAACCAGCGTTGTTGATAAGGATATCCACAATTCCAATATGCTGTTTTATTTGAGGAATTAAAGTTTTACCAATTTGGTCTATTTGCTCCAAGTCAAATACAATAGGGTAGAGGTGCGCCTGTATATTTTCTTTAAT
>CAZTVY010000010.1:0-14109 GCA_964617235.1 uncultured Rikenellaceae bacterium
GGAACTCAACTAACTAGTGCTCTTGTTCAGGAACTTAATAAGCGCTATAGGCTAAAGGATGAAAACCTATGGCATTGGCTTGCAAAGGATAAGGTTCAAAAGATTGCTGCTGAAAAATTAGGCTTACCCGAGGAGGATATCGATTACGTTTTTGAAGCAAAACGTAAAGGAATAATGGAGGAAGTTCTTCAGTCAATGTCAACAAAGTATTATAAGAGCGATAGGCGAATTCAAAATACAGTTAAGGGTGTAATCCGTTCCGAGGCGTCAAAAGGGCGTGTTGTGATATTGGGTAGAGGTGGCGTTGCAATAACCCGAGACATTCCACGCTCGCTGCATATTCATTTGGAGGCGCCTTTTGAGTGGCGTGTTCTTAGAGTTGAGGAAATGTATAAGTTCGATACAAAATCGGCAGAGCAATACGTTAAGGAGATAGATAAAAAGCGTGAGGAAATTCGTGTTTACTTTGGTGGAAAGGACACCGACTATACTAAGTTTGATATTACATTTAACTCAATGACATTGTCGATTCCAGAAATTGTTGATATAATAATTCATACAATGGAAGTGCGTAACTTAATTGTATAGAATTATTATGCCAGAAAATGCTCTGCGATTATCCTTATTCCAATTGCAATTAGTATAACACCGCCCAGAATTTCCATTCTGCGGCCTAGTTTTCCTCCGATTTTTTTCCCGAAAAGCATTCCAAGCATAGCAACTAGGAATGTAACAAATCCAATAATCAGAAATGCGAAAAGCATATTTACCTCAACAATGGCTAAACTTATACCAACTGCAAGAGCATCAATGCTTGTTGCAATGGCCATGGTTATCATTACTTTTGGATTGAGCGGGTTGAACTGCTTTTCCTCTTCGTTTTTGAAACTCTCAATAATCATTTTTACCCCAATAATGCAGAGTAAACCAAATGCAATCCAATGGTCAAAGGACTCAATATACGTTTTAATGGATACTCCGCCTAGCCAGCCCAATACTGGCATTGATGCTTGAAAGAAACCAAATACCGATGCAACTATGAACGCTTCTTTGAATACTATATGTTTGCGAGCTATTCCGCTAGATATTGAAACAGCAAAAGTGTCAAAGGATAATCCTATCGCCAGAATGAAAAGAGTAATAATTGTCATGCTTGAAATTTGGCACAAATATAAAAACTTAAATTCAATTTGCTCAATTGGACTCTTGCGCAGGAAGTGATATGGTGAATGTGGTTCCTTGGTCTTGGTTGTTACTAACCTTTATTGTTCCCCCATTTTTGTCTACAAACCGCTTAACTAGTTTAAGTCCGAGTCCAGTGCCTTTCTCGCTATTGGTGCCTGAGGTGCTGAATACTTTGGAGTCATCAAATATCAACTCAATTCTATCAACTGGAATTCCAACTCCAGTGTCGGAAACCTGAATTGTGCAGAGTTGGTGGTTGCAAGAACAATTTAAGTCAATTCTTCCTCCATTCGGAGTGAATTTTATTGCGTTTGAGATTAGGTTTCGTATTATAGTTTTAAACATCATTGGGTCAACAAAGGCTTTGCATTCATTGCTTATGTTAGTCCCGATGTTTATGTTTTTGGCCGATGCCATGCTGGATAGCAATTGCACAGTTTCGGAAACAACACCCTGAATTTCTATTTGTATGGGTTTGATGGTTGCCTGTCGTTGACTTCGTCCCCACTCAAGAAGGTTCTCCAATAAGTTGTAACTCTCTTTTGTGGTATTGTGAACCAGAGTGATAATTTCAGTTCTCGATTCGTTGTCCATGCTTTCCCAACTAGACAAATAAAGCGAAAGCATTTGCTCCACGCTGCCAATAGGTCCACGGAGGTCGTGTGATATTACCGAGAAGAGTTGGTCTTTCATTGCGTTAGCATCCTTCAATGCTTCTTCGGCAAGTTTGGATGATGTAATATCAGCAAATGTTATGATTAAATCGGTTATTTTTCTGTTTGTGTCTATTGCAACTCCTAGGTCTAGTGATAGATAAGCTATTTCCCCAGATGACCTAATTATTCGAGTTTCTAAGTTTTCCTCCTCGCTTGCAAGACTTCTTAGCCTATCTATTGATGCGTTAACAATATCCCTATCGGTAGGATGTATGGTTTGGATAAATCTTTCTAGTTTGAAAGGTGCGTTCTCTTTGTTCCATTCAAGTATCTCTAGTGCTTGTTCAGATACATCGAGGTAACCTGTAAGTGCATTGAGCCTACAAACGCCAAGGTGAGCAATTTCCTGTGCTTTTTTCAATCTATTTTGGCTTTCAAGGAGGGCTGTTTCAGCTTTTTTCCTTAAGGTTATATCCTCAATCAGTTTAACAAGATGTGTTATTGCACCTGTATTATCCTTAATAGCTTTAACTGCAACGTTGCAGTAAACAATACTTCCGTCTTTTTTTATAAAACGCTTTTCGAGAGTGTAGCTATCGTTTTTTCGCTGCAAAATGTTGTTAAATTGTTTTACTTCAAATTCAACATCATCGGGATGCGTGATTTTATCCCAAGTTAGTTTCTCAAGTTCGTCTGGTTTGTATCCAAGAATCTGACATAGTTTAGTGTTGAATGTTATCCACGATTTGTATATGGTTGTTTCGGCCATTCCTATTAGATTCGATTCGAAGAAAAGTCGGAACTTCAGTTCTCGTTCGGATAGTTTAAATTCAAAGTTTTTACGAGCAGTATTGTCGCGGAGTACAGCAAAAATTTGAGGGTTTTGTCCCGAAATGAATTTGACAAAATGACCTTCAACGTAGAATTCCTCTCCATTCTTTTTTCTGTGCATCCTCGAAGGAACTCTGTAAAAACCTTTCTGGAGTGTGATGTCTAAAGCTTGATGTGTTTCATATTCCTGAGCGGATATATTTATGTATGGAGTTCCAATTACTTCATTTTTGGAATATTCGTATAGTTTTTCGAATGCTACATTTACGTCAAGGATTGTTAAGGTATTTCCATCAATAAGAATAACTGGGTCTATATTGTTTTCGAACAATGCTCGGTAACGGATTTCTTTTTCCGAAAGAGCCACCTGTGCTTCTTTCCAATCGGTTATGTCGGATAAAACACCAACAATCCGTTCCACTTCGGCATTGTCATCAAAGGAGCGTCCTTTAATAAGGAAATGTCTGAAATGGTTATTTAAATCGTAACGTATTTCAAGGTTAATGTCAATAGTGTTCTCCGATGCGTTCGAAATTGCATTAAGAAATCTTCTTCTATCATCTGGATGAATTTTGTCAATATATTTCTCCATGGAGAACGCGCTAATCTGCGATGAGTTTATCCCAAGTATTCTCGATGCTGATTCGGACCAGCGGATAGTTTTTAGTTTTAAGTCGTACTCCCAGCTGGTTATATTAGCAATTTCCTGCGATTCGGTGAGCAGTTTTTTGCTTACGTTGAGTTCCTTTTCAACAAGTCCCCTTTGCTCTACTTCTGAGATTAATTTGTTGTTGAGCTCTCTGAAAATGTTTGTTTGTTGGCTAATTTCGGTTTGAAAGTTATTATAGGAATCCTTTAACGATTGTAATGCATTGTTGCGTTCTTTAAGAATTGCACTTACTGTAATTACTGTCAACGAGATAATAAGCACGAAATATTGTGCATTGATTAAATGGTATGGCTCATCGAATATATTAAAGAAATTTTGGTTTAGTAAACTCGATAAAATTAGGAGTATAGAGAACGTTAAGGTGAAGAAAACTGTTCTTTTAAATTTAGCAATTATTGCGTATGACGATGCAGCTATTATTGCTAATAGTTGAATTGGAAGCAAATTTAAATTGTTCAAAATAAAAGTTATATCAATAATACTTGGAATAGTGGAAAAAGCAATAAGCACTATAATGCCGAATATATTATTCTTGAAGTTAATGGGGTCGGGTTTTGTGTAGAAAGTTAAAATAAACGGAAACACTACTATTAACGGCGATAAAATTGAGGTAAATATTAGTTGAATACCCTTTAATGTGTCAATTTCGGTTAGTTGAGATGTGAGGTTGAGCGTTGCGAAAAGCACTAAACTTTGTGCTATTGAACTTAAAATCGATATTTTAAAAAAACTTTTTAAATCGTCAGTGTAATCCAAAAAGGGAATTCTATGCTTAAAGTAATTGGCAAAAACTATTGAGACTATAATATCCAAAGTAGTTAACGTAATTAACATAATCGGATTTATTGATAGTCTGTTAATACCCAGAAATGATAGGATAAATAATGCTATGGCCGATAATCCTACTCCAAACAAGGCCCGTTTGCCGTATATCAGCGTTGCAGAGATACTAATGGCGAGTGGAATCCAAAATAGCAAGGGAAGATTTAACCAATTTGCAGTTGCCATGCAGATTACTGCAGTAGCAAAATATGTAAAAGAGGTAAGCGATAATGCTCTTATATTTAATTTGTTGTTCATAGCTATTAAACCCAAAAAAAAGGATATGGTTTTACAATAATCATAAAAGTTTTATTACTTTTGATTAAACCAGCACCTAAGTTATAATATTTTTTGTGTAAAGCTATTGTTTTAAAATGATTTATTACTTTTGATTAAGCACATTTATTTCTAAGCCTTTTTTTAAAAACAGATGAATGAAAAAGCTAATTAGAGCCGTTGTTGTAGATGATGAACCTAACTCAAGGGATATTCTGGCTCATTTGCTGAGGTTGGATGGCGATGTTGCTGTTTTAGCTAAGTGCCAGAACATCAATGAGGCAATGGATGCGATAGTGGAGCATAAACCCGATTTGGTTTTTCTTGATATTGAAATGCCAGGCGGTTCTGGCTTTGAATTAATTGAAAAATTAAGCAAAACAGAACTTAACCCTGCGGTTGTATTTGTTACTGCTTATAACCAGTATGCTATAAAAGCTATAAAGTTTGCGGCTTTTGATTATCTTTTAAAGCCTGTTGATTTAGACGACCTTAACCAAACCATTCAGCGTTTTAGGGAGGATTTTGAAAGTAATCGAGTGAAACCTAAGGCCGAGAGCCTGCTTGGGCAAATTGTCGATTTTCATAAGTTGAAGTTTAATATGCGGAATGGGGTTGTTTTTATTGACCCCGATGATATTGTTTGGTGCGAAGCAAGTGGTAGCTATACTATTCTACACTTCCAGGCTAGGAAAGATGAAGTTGTATCGGTTTCGCTTAAAGAGGTGGAAATGCAGCTCGAAGGCCTACCATTCTTTAGGGTTAGTCGTTCAGCAATAATAAATCTAAAATATCTATCGCGGATTGATAGGCGCAATAAGATGTGTATTGTTCAGAAATCCGATAAGATATTCGAGGTTCAGGGTACTCCTGCCCAGTTACGAATACTCGAGAGCCGTTAAAATTCAATTTGGTTTACAAGCTGAAGGATGTGTTTCGTATGTTAAAACTTACAATTCGTAAGATAGTTCCCTTATTTGATTTATTCTGGCTTTTCAGTATGAACCTCTGAATTTTTTTTGTTATAACTTGTGAGCCAATTACAGATTTACTTAATGTCGATATTTCAAAATTATAGCTGGAAAGATAAACTCGTACTAATCGTGGACGACGACCACGCGAGTCTTCTTTTACTAGAAGTTATAATTGCTAAAACGGGGGCTAAGATGATTGTTGCCGACAGCGGCAGAAAAGGTCTAGAAATATTCTTAAGCACAAAAGGTATCGACCTAATTCTGATGGATATCAAAATGGATGGGATGAATGGATTAGAGGTTACCCGTTTAATCCGCAAAATCGATATAAATATTCCAATTATTGCCCAAACAGCATGTGTTATTTCTGGCGATAGAGAGAATTGTTTACGTGCTGGCTGTAGTGATTATATCTCAAAGCCAATAGTTGCCGAGGAGTTACTGCAAATTATCGACAATTATATAGGCACCTATGCCAATACTAAATCTATTAAGAAAACATTCTCGGAAAATTAATCTTTATCAGTCTTTTAATATTTTAACTACAAGTATAACTTGTGGTGATACTTTTTTTAGCAAAAATTATCAACTCACAATATCTAAAATCATCTATTTTTACAAAAAATATTCGATGGAGTACAAACTTACATCAGAGTTTAATCCCTCGGGCGACCAGCCTGAGGCCATTAGGCAACTTATTGAGGGACTGGAGCGTGGCGATAGGTATCAGACCTTACTTGGTGTTACAGGCTCTGGTAAAACTTTTACAATTGCCAATGTGGTTGCTAAGGCTAACAGGCCAGTGCTTGTGCTCAGCCACAACAAAACATTAGCGGCTCAGCTTTACGGCGAGTTTAAGAGTTTTTTCCCCGATAATGCCGTTGAATATTTTGTGTCGTATTACGATTATTACCAACCCGAGGCTTACTTGCCCGTTACAGATACCTATATTGAAAAAGATTTGTCAATTAACGATGAGATTGAGAAGTTAAGGTTAAGCGCTACTTCATCGTTACTTTCTGGTCGTAAGGATGTTATTGTGGTTTCTTCGGTTTCGTGCCTTTACGGAATTGGTAATCCTCAGGATTTCTATAATAGTACAATTCATTTAAGGGTAGGACAGAGGATAGGCCGAAATCAATTTTTACGACAATTGGTTGATAGTTTGTATTCCCGCAATGAGGTTGAGTTTAAGCGTGGAACATTCCGCGTGAAGGGCGATAGCGTTGATGTTTACCTTGCCTATGGAGATAGAGGTGTGCGGGTAATATTCTGGGGCGATGATATTGAGGCATTGGAAGTTTTTGATCCGGTTAGTGGACGACTTATAGATACTTTTGATGAAACAGTTATTTATCCTGCCAACATATTTATTGCAGGGAAGGAGCGGATGACTCAGGCCATTTATCAGATTCAGGATGATATGATGAAGCAGGTTGAGTACTTCAAAAGTATTGATAGACATGCAGAGGCTAAAAGGCTTCATCAGCGCGTTGAGTACGATTTGGAGATGATACGTGAGTTGGGCTATTGCCCTGGAATTGAGAACTACTCGCGTTACTTCGATGGCCGTCCGCCCGGTATGCGTCCGTTCTGTTTGCTCGATTATTTCCCGAAGGATTTTATAATGGTTATTGACGAGAGTCACGTTACCATTCCGCAAATACGTGCAATGTATGGAGGCGATAACTCTCGAAAGCAAACGCTGGTAGAGTACGGTTTCCGGTTGCCTGCAGCAATAGACAACAGACCATTGAAGTTCGATGAGTTTGAAGGGTTAATAGGTCAAACCATATATGTAAGTGCTACTCCTGCCGATTACGAGTTGCAGAAGTGTCAAGGTGTTGTTGTTGATCAGGTTGTGCGTCCAACAGGGTTGTTGGACCCAATTATATACGTTAAGCCCAGTTTAAATCAGGTTGACGATCTGATTGGTGAGATTAACCGATGTGTGGAGTTGGACGAACGTGTGCTAGTTACTACGCTTACAAAGCGTATGGCGGAGGAATTAGTGAAGTATTTGGCTAAAATCAACATCCGTTGCCGCTACATTCACTCCGATGTAGATACGTTGGATCGTGTGCAAATAATGGAGGATTTACGCAAGGGATTATTCGATGTATTGGTTGGTGTAAACCTATTGCGTGAGGGATTGGATTTACCAGAGGTATCTCTGGTGGCCATATTGGATGCCGATAAGGAAGGATTCCTGCGCTCTGCGCGTTCACTAACGCAAACATCAGGCCGTGCAGCGCGAAATATTAACGGTAAGGTAATAATGTATGCCGATAAGATTACCGAATCGATGCGGATAACTATTGAGGAAACCAATCGTCGACGTGAAAAGCAGCTCAAGTATAACGAGCAGAACGGAATTACTCCAACGCAAATTGTTAAGGCCAAAACATCAATACTTGGAGGTAAACTCACAACAGGCCAAACCGTAAATGTTTACGTTGAGCCCGAAAAGGTTGATTATGCTGCTGATCCTGTGGTTCAGTATATGAGTAAGGAACAATTAGTGAAGGCTATTGAAAAGGCTAAGAAATCGATGGAGAAGGAGGCTAAGGAGTTGAACTTCATTGAGGCTGCCCGATACAGAGATGAAATGTATGCTTTGCAAAAAATGCTTGAAGGAAAATAATTTGCTTTCCATTCACAAGTTCTAAAATATTTGGTTCAACATTGCTATTGATCAGCCAATTTCATAAATTGCTATAAAATTGGTTGTTATGGCTGCAAAATCAAATTTATCGAGATTATTCAAAGTCTCTATTCTGTTTGCAATTCTAATCGTTGGATTGCTTCTTGCTTCCGACTTGTTTGCAAACGATTCAGTGGTTTCGCAAACTGCAGATACTGCACTGGTGAAATCGCATCAGGTTCAAGAACAGCATCAGACCGTTGATCAGGAAGGGCAATCGGGGCACGGAACAAATCTGGCTCCGCTATTATTCATTATTATATCGTTGTTTGTAGGAACTGCAACTCGCCATTTGCTTAAAAAGGGTTCGCTGCCATATACAATATCTTTATTAATAATTGGATTACTATTGGGCGTTTTAACACGTTCAGAGATTCTTCATCAATTCGGAATGATGGCAATTGCCGATTCTGTAAAGTGGGCAGGAAGCATAGACCCGCATTTAATTCTATATCTTTTCTTGCCAACATTGATTTTTGAGGCAGCTTATGCACTTCACTTACATACTTTCAAGAAATCCTTGGTGAATTCATTAATCCTAGCAATTCCTGGAATTGTAGTTGCTATGATTATTACTGCGTTGTTTGTGATGATGATTAATAACCTTGGTCTCGGATTGGGGCATTGGACTTGGATTATCGCATTTTTATTTGGCGCAATTGTTAGCGCAACGGACCCTGTGGCAGTGGTTGCCATACTTAAAGAGGTTGGAGCAAGTAAGAAACTTTCCACTATAACAGAAAGCGAATCGATGCTGAACGATGGAACTGCAATCGTATTCTTTTTGGCAATATTTGCTTTGATTGTAGGCGATAATTCTGGAGGTAATGCATTTGTGCAATTCTTTAAAGTTTCGCTTGGTGGTGTTGTTGTAGGAGGTGCTGTTGGTTGGCTTGTTATTGGTTGGATTAAACGGGTTTTTAACGATGCATTAATTGAAATCACTGTAATTATTGGTGCAGCATACTTGACCTTCTTTTTAGCAGAGAATGTTTTTCACGTATCGGGAGTTATAGCTGTTGTTACTTTGGGTATTGCAATGGCAGGGCCAGGTAAAACAAGAGTTAGCCCGGGTGTTACTCACTTCCTGCATGAATTTTGGGAGTTGGCCGCTTTTATCGCCAATACTTTGATTTTTATTATAGTTGGCGTTGTTATTGCCCAACAGGTTACCTTCACTTTTAACGATTTAATAGTGCTGCTGATTATCTACGTTGGAGTTCACGTTGCTCGTCTAGGAACTATCTATGTTTTCTATCCAATAATGAAACGAATTGGGTATGGCCTAAGTTTTAAAGATTCCATTGTGCTTTGGTGGGGAGGATTACGTGGTGCGGTTGGTTTAGCGCTGGCGCTAATTGTTGCTATTGAGGAGAAAATACCGTTGGAGGTAAGGTCGCAGGTGTTAACCCTTACTGCTGGTCTGGTTGTGCTAACATCTCTGATAAATGCCACAACAGTAAAATGGTTGATTGATAAGTTGGGGTTATCAAAAATTGGAGAGATAAAGGCTGAGTTGATGCAGCAATCACTCAATCAAATTAAACTTAGTGGGGAGAAAGAGATTGAGAAGATGAAGGAAAACCGGTTTATGGCCGATGCCAACTGGGAAAAGGTCCGTGAGTTCTTAATTGATACATACGAAATATCTGAAGAGGTAAAGTCATTTAAAATGGAAGATGCCATAGCCGAAACTCGTAAGCGTTTATTGCAAAAGGAAAAGGAGAGTTATTGGCGTCAGTTTAGCGAAGGGTTGTTAAGTTCGAATGGAGTAAATATTCTTTCGGACCAAATTGATTATTTGATGGATTCTGGAGGTAAGGTTTCTTTGTCGGCAAGGCAGGATATTGAAATGCTTTGGCATACCCCAAAAACAACTGCAAAACTACAGGGTTTACCTCTGATTGGTGTTTTTTGGAAGCGAAGTTTTTTTAATCGCTTAGCAATTAGTTACGATTGTGCAAGAGCCTTTGTCACTGCTCAGGAGGAGAATATTAAATCGCTTTCGAGTTTGATTATTGGTTTCTCAATGACCGACGAAACCAACAAACAAACAGAACTATTAACTGCACTTGAAGATGAACTCAATGAAAATAGAATTACTGGATTAACATTTATCAGAAACTTGAAAGATACCTATCCCGATGTTTGTAAGGCCATTGAAACCCAACTAGCATCGCGTTCATTGTTAAATCAGCAGCAGGAAATGGTTGAGAGGCTGCGTAAGCAAGGTAGATTAGAGCCCGATGAGGTTGAAAGAATTGAGGCATCAATTCAATCTGATATGAAACGGTTGTTAGATGCATCGCCAAGTATCGACTTTGAATTTGAAGCAATGTCTGTATTAGTGAACACTCCAGGCTTTGACAAATTGTCAAAAACTGACCTGCACGTTATAATTCGTATGTCGCAGGGCAAAGTCTATCCTGCTGAAAGCCGAGTCTATAAAGAGGGTGCGACCTTCGATGGTATTTATATAGTATTAAACGGAAGTGCTAGAGCATTAAAGGGTGATAGATTAATTGGTGTTCGAGAAACAACCGATAGCATTGGTGCATATGAGTTTTTGACGGGTGGATTAAGGCGGCACACAGTTATCGCTGAAACACCATTAAGTGTATTGAAGATTAACCATAATGTGATTGATAGTTTAATTTCGGTAAATAAATCGTTCAGGAACTTGTTTGATTTTCTAGCTTCTGCACATATTTCCTCTGAATTACTTGGCGAAGTAAAACCTTACTCCGATTACTCTGCCAAAAAGTTAAGGGCAACAATTAAAAACGGAAAGGTTGTGAAAATTTCCGAAGACGATAAGCAAAGGCTCGAAGGTTCAGTATGTATACTTGTTAAAGGGAAAGCAATAGCCGATGAGTCGGAAACCGATGTTCTTTCGCCAGCAGTTTTAGATGATTGTAATGTTAGGAGTATTGGTGATTCAGTTGTGTTCTTAATACCATAAGGGAGAAATCCCTTATGGCTTTCTCACCTCTATTTTCTCGTGTGTTTTAAGGTAGGCTGGGAGAGCTGCTGAGCCATACCAGTTATAAAAATCTACATCAAAAATTCCCCGTTTAACGGTTGGGTCAGTGTTTACCATTTCTTTGGCTTCCTCAATGTTTTTGGCTTTTAGTATGAATATTCCTCGGAATTGACTGTCGTTTTTGCCAAAGGGGCCTGCAATTACAAGTTTTCCTTCATTGGCTAGTCGAGAAATATTATCCATATGTCCTTTGAAAAGGAGATTTAATGTATCCTTATTTTCAATTTTAGTTGGCCCCGTTTTAAGGATGACTAAAATGTAAGAGCGCATACCGTATTGGTCGGCACCAAGTGAGTCTGCCAGTGCTTTGTCGTATTTTGTATTGCTATTTTGGCTGAAAGCCAATGTTGAAAGTAATAGCAATGCAGTGGCGAAAATTAGTTTCTTCATCATTTCGACTTGTTTCGTAAGTTTTCGTATGTTTTAATCCAATCGTTCACTGATACTTTCTGGGCCAATTGACCTATCAAATCGTAGGGTATCTCTTGGTTGTTTTTAAAACGTACGCAGCCCTTTCCCATATCGAGTTTACTTTTTGAGTATTTAGGGTATTCTTCGGTAAACCAATTAAGCAGTTCTTGGCTGGCATATAAGCCCATATGGTATAGTGATATATGATTCTTTTGTGCAGCAATATTAATAAAAGGGAGTGGCTGTTTAGGTTTGCAATCATAACCTTTGGGATATAAAGAATAAGGAACAATAAATCCAATCATTCCATAGTTTATTGTTTCTTCAAAACCTTGGGGTATATTATCTTTTACAACCTTTCTGAGTTTCTGAACAGGCTCTCTTTGTTCATCACAAATTTTTGAAAGATATTCTTCGGGTGTTTCGGCGGTTATTTTCATGGCAGAATGGTTTTAATAAGATAAAAAGCAACAACGGTTAGTTGTTGCTTTTATAGTATTGTAAACAAATATTAGAACAAGAAGTTTAATCCAATGTAGGTTCCAGCAACTCCATCTTCTTTTTTGAATGCTCTACCGTGGTCAACTGCAATTATAAAATTTTGGTTCATTACTATTCGTAAACCTGCGCCCCAACTGGCGTGAAGGGTTTCTTTATCATCGCTAAAGTAATCGCCCTCATTGTAACCAGCCTCTGCGAAAGTTTTATTGAATTTTATTGGTTGAACCACTTGGCCTCCGTCAACAAAGGTATTTAGCGATAGATAGAAATTTTGCTTGATGAAATAGAACTTTACAAATTTCCAGCGGAGTTCAATATTACCGTATGCAATGCCATCGCCCACTACTCGGTTGCGAATTATTCCGCGCAAATTCTTAGCACCACCAAGACCTTCGCTGGTTGCTCCACGCAAAAATAGTGTGGTCATATTTGGTTGAAGGTAGAATGGGCAAGTACCGAAAAGAGTTCCTTGATATCCTAAGCGATACACAAACGATAACCGTTCGGGCACAATTGTAAAGTACTGGCGATGAGTAATTGATAATTTTGCGTGCTCAAACTCTTTTCCAACTCCTAGGAACGATGGTGCGTAAGTCAATACTGCTTCAGTCCAAATTCCTTTCATTGGGTTTGGTTCATTGTCGCGGGTATCGAAAACGGCACCAACTTTAAGGTAGGTAGCAAATCCACCATCTTTTTCATCGGGGTCAATTATTCCCCAATCAATATATCGTTGATATAGACCTCCTTGAACATAGGGGAGTTCCTCGTCGGCCGATTTTCCCTTGTTCAATTTGTCAATGTCAACAGTATCGACTTGGAAGTTGTAAAGACCAATTCCTGCAACCCAGCCAAATCGCTCATCTTTCAGTTTGCCCTGTAGGTCGGTGGTGAAACGAGTTAGTTTTCGGTCATATTTGTAAAATGCTCGGCTACGGTAATCGTCAGCCTCATCATCAGCCCAATCCATATTGTAAACCGATTCATAGCCATTAAAGCCATAGAAATCATAGGTTTTGTCAGTTAAATAGGCCAAGTCAGACGTGATGCGTAGGCCAGGAATAAGATACTTTGAGTCGTAGAATAATCTGTTAATTCCACTTCCTTTAGTATAGCGCGACACTTCAGCATAAATATTATGTCGATATTTTGGGTATATGGAGCCATCGCCGTAGTTGAAGAAGTTAACTAGCGCACCATACTCAAAACCTAAGTCGGTATCGTAAGCAACAACTGGTAATCCGCCAACGTTCCATCCTGTTTTAACTTTATCGGCTTTTTTGTTATCTGCTTCCTGAGCAAGCAATCCAAAGGTTAGGATTGTTAAAGAAACCAAAATGAAAAACTTTTTCATTGGTAGTTAGTTTAAGGTTCACAACAAAACTAACAGATTTTTTTGATTTATAATGATGGTATCTGAATAAGTAGGAAAAAGCGGAGGGATATCAAATGTTTCAAATATGTTTTTTTTAAGGATTAGAGTTTCAAAACTAATGAAAAGTTATTTAGAAATCCAAGTGTTTATTCTATGAGTAATATTCCAATTGTTGTTTGTTTTTTCGAGCACTACAATAAATCCCATTGCTCCAAGGTAATTTATGAAATATCCGTATTCAACTATTGCTTTATTTCCTTGCATATTTATCCCCGGACGAAAAAAAGATAGAAACCCTCCCGATTTAGGGTATTTTTCGTAGTATTTTTCCCAACCTGCATCTTCATAGTTAAAAATGCAGGTTAATTCTTGTTGACTAATAAGCGTTACGGATTTACTCAGTAGACTATCGGTAAGGATGTAACTATTAGTATTTTTCGTTTTGTAATCAGATAGTAAGGATGAATCAAAATCAATATTTCTATATGATAGGGTCATTTCAATGTTTTCAATTCCTACGCCATAATTTGTTGATTGTTTAAAGTGGATAGAATCTTCATTTGTATAAAAGCATTCCAAAACAGAGTTGATAATGGCATAATCTACACTGTCCTTTAGTGTTGAGTTTTCTAATGGGAAATTGTCACAGAAAGAAGTATCT
>CAZTVY010000010.1:14133-20118 GCA_964617235.1 uncultured Rikenellaceae bacterium
AATAATTTGGTCATCTAGTTTCTTTTCACAACCAGTTATTATTAGTAAAACGATGTATAGCAGTGCTAATTTTTTCATTTTGGAAAATCATTTTTATTCTTTCTTAAAGATAAAAATACTCCAAGCGATTTCTCACTTGGAGTATAATTTATTTTTGCAATCTATTTAAAATCCGCTAAGCGGCATAAACAAAGTTGGGAGTAATAGTAAAAATCCAACAATAATCAGAATTATCATTAACGGTAAAAACCAACGGAACCATTTGTTGTAAGGAACCTTGGCAATACTTAAAACACCAACCATTACACCAGATGTAGGGGTGATTAGGTTTGAAAACCCTCCACCTAATTGATAAATAGTAACAGTGGCTTGGCGGCTAATTCCAATTAAATCGGAAAATTGTGACATCAAGGGTATTGTGAGTGCTGCTTTTGCGGAACCCGATGCGATAATAAAGTTGAGAAGAATGTAGAAAACATACATAATTGCAACGGAGGTAACAGTTCCATAGCCTTTCATAGCCTCAGCCGAATAGTTAAGGAGCGAATCAATAATCCTACCTTCTTCCAGAATTACAACAATTCCACTGGCCAAACCAACTACCAGTGCAGCTGACATAATATCCTTTGCACCTTCAATGAATAGTCGTGCCAATTGGTTGGCATTTTTGCCAAAAGCTATTCCTGCAAGCAATCCCATAACAAGGAAAAGTGTTGCAATCTCCTTGATATACCAGCCATATCCCATTACCCCAACAATAAGGAATAGAATGGTGAAAAGAAGTATGTTTACAATGAAAAGTTGAACCGAATGGCGCATTGCAAGTATTCCAACTAAAATCCAAATTCCAGTAGCAATCGGAATGATTGGTGCAGAAATACTGCTTTGTCCAATAACCAAGTGGCTAATAGGGTAGAAGTACGAGAAAATTGCAAAAACAATTGTCAATCCTACAAAAACTCCCCATGCGCTTTTTCCCGCTTTGGTTTTGGTTCCATTTTCCTCGTGGGCTGCTTTGTGGCGCCAGTACTCATCAATCTCGTAAACAGGCGATAGTTTTGGATTCTTTTTAATCCTATTGGCATACCATAGAACGTAACCAATACCAACTGTATTAATAACAAGCCATATAACAAACCTATACTCAATACCCGAAAATAGTTTAACTCCCGAAAGGCCCTGTGCTATACCAATTGTAAATGGATTTAGCAGTGCGCTCGCAAAGCCGAGTCCAGCTCCAAGGAAGCAAAGGCTCACCCCAACAATTGAGTCGTAGCCCATGCTAATTGCCAATGGTACAAAAATTACCACAAAGGCTATTGTTTCTTCGCTCATACCAATTACAGCGCCGAAGAAACTGAAGCATATCATAATAAGCGCTATTACTAAGTTGTTAACGCCTATGAGTTTTAATGGCTTAAACCTTTCTATCCGTTTTGTAAAGTTGAGGAACGAGAAAATTGCCACATCCAATGCTTTACTCTCATTGAGCAGCCAAAATGCACCACCAATCATCAGGATATAAAAGATGATATCGTAAGTGCGTTTCATTCCTTGGAAAATGGATGTGAATACCTGCCAAGTTTGTGGGCTATTATCAACCTCGTGGAATGAGCCCGGAACAATTACGCTACGGTCAATTCCGTTGATATTTTTAACCTCGCGGGCAAATTCTCCACCCGGAACAAACCAGCTAAGCAATCCGACAAATACTATAAGCGAAAAAATAATAACATAGGTATGCGGAAACTCACGTTTCTTCTTTTGCTGCTCCATAATTTCAAAATTTAAAGGCTAAAAATAGTGATTTCGGTTTAAATCCAAACTAACTAGATATACAAATAAACGGAGTATTGCCCTTAATGTGGGTGATATTTGGGGTAGATTTGGAATGGATTGTTGCAGTATTGGAGTGATGGAGTGTTTTTCTTGTATTATTCTCTCAATTACTTAATCTCTCAATTACTCAATCCCCTCTAACTAAGATTCATCCTTTCAATAATCAATGGTAAATCACTTGGCGTTATAATTCCAACCAAAGGACTATTGGGTTGACCATTCTTGGTGACCAGAACTGCTTGGATGTATGTGCCTCGCTTTATGGAGTTTTTGAACATCCCCACAAGCGAGATTATATCGATATTCTCGCCAATTATGCAGTAATCGGTTTTCTCTGTAAATGGAACCAATTCGGAGATTTTAGTACCATTGATATCAACCTTATTCTGCTTTTTGCTAGTTAACCAGCGCGATATTGTTTTTGCAGTTATCAAGCAGGTTACGGAGTCTTTATCAATAACAGGGCAACGCATAATGTTTTTTTCGGAGAATGTTGTAAGCAAATCAAATATTGAGCCATCGGACGATGTGTAGTATGGATTCTTAATCATCACCGACGAAACCCTTGGAGGGTTATGTAAAAGTGAATGGATATGACGGATCTCCTTGATTACATCGTTATGTGGCTCTGCTATTACAAAGTTTTCGCGGCGAGTGTGTACTATGGCGTTTCGAAGCTGGGAGAATTCCTTTAAATCCGATGCATACTGATTTACCACGGCATTTATTCCTCTAGCTTTGCGGAGCAAGTCAGAGAAGGTACTGTGAAATTCATCGTTGCAGATTGTTTTTAGTTTCTGCTCAATTTCAGAAAATAACTCAATGAATATTTCGGAGTTGGGTTTTACTTCGGCCATATTAGTACGATTTAAACTTGGCTTAAAGGTATAAAATTGTTGTTGATTTGAGGAAGGTGACGAAGTAAAATGAATTGGATGAAGGTAGAGGAGTGAATCTTAGAATGCAATTTCCTCTAACTTCCTTTTACTCTTTCATTCTCTCTTTCAGAAACATAACTATTTCATCCCCTTGCTCTGGATGAAACCAATTAATTTCATTATCTCTTGCCCACCATGTTAGTTGGCGCTTGGCGTATCGGCGCGAGTTGCGTTTTATGAGTTCAATGGCTGTTTCGAGGTTATGTTTTCCGTCAAAGTAGTCGAAAAGTTCCCTGTAGCCTACTGTGTTTAATGCGTTGAGGTTTTTAAGTGGATATAGTTGCTTCGCCTCATCGAGCAAGCCTAGCTGAATCATCTCATCAACCCTTAGGTTGATTCGGTTGTAAAGTTCATCCCTATCGCGATTCAATCCAATTTTAATTATCTGGAAAGGCCTTTTTTTATTCGGATTTGTAAGGAACGATGTATAAGTTTTTCCTGTTTGCAGGCACACTTCGAGTCCTTTTAAAACCCGTTGAGGATTTTTTAGGTCAACGGAGTTGTAGTATTCCGGGTCTAACAGTTTTAACTGAGCACGTAGGCTTTCAATTCCATCGTTTTTAAGTTGTTCATGCAGCGATTGGCGGAGTTCTGCATCGGGCGTTGGAAAATCGTCGATTCCATTACAAAGCGCATCAATGTATAATCCAGAGCCACCAACTAGCATTGCTGCGTTGTGAGTTTTGTATATATCGCTTAGGAGATTAAGCGCATCAATCTCGAACATTCCGCAGCTGTAACGCTCAGTAACCGATTTGTGCCCAATAAAGTGATGTGTAGTAGAATTTAGTTGTTCGTCTGTAGGAACTGCTGTTCCAATTTTCATCTCCTTGAAAAACTGCCTTGAGTCCGATGAAATGATAGGGGCATTGAACGTGTTGGAAAGCGAAATGCTGAGGTCAGTTTTACCAACACCCGTGGGGCCAAGCAGTACTATTAAGTAATTGTTAGAGATTAGATTTTCAGACACAAGATTTCAGATTTTAGATACAAGATTTCAAACTCGGACATTTTTATGTCTGGTGTCTATTGTCTGATTTCTATTATCTTATTGATTATTCATCACCACCATCAAATCCTTCAGCACCAAACTCGTCGGGGTCGAATTCGCCAAAGATATCATCAATCTCATTTTCCTCCTCAAAATCGTCCGCAGGCATTGCCACAGAATCGTCGGCAAGTTGAACTGGAGGCTCACCAACCGATGCGGAGCAAATAGGATATTTTACACCTTTTGCTGGCTCAAAAATGTCGAGTAGTTCAATAAATAGGCTATTGTCGGTAAAAATGTCGTAAACGTAAAGCAGGCGTTCCTTTCTATCCTTAATTAATTCACAAATTTTAACCGATTCCATTGGGATTGCAGCCATATCACCCTCATTCTGCATATCAAGCAGGGTGAGTTCCATTCCTTTATTCCAGTGCTCATCGGCAAGAAAAAACGATGCCAGTTGGGTTGGGTCGAAACCCAAGTTATCCTGAATTGCATTGTGGAATGTAAGAAATGTTTGATTTGAATCAACCTCATAATCACGGAGGAATGCTTTGTCATCCGCAGAAATCATTCTGAACTTGTAAATCATACTTGAATTTGTTTCTGCAAAAATAGTAAGAGTTTACGTTATAGCGCAACTTTTTGAAATTTATGAATTTAAAATTTTCTAAAACCTCGCTCTTACAGCAACAATAAAGTTCAACCCCGGTGCAACAATTCCAGATGAGTATGGACGATAGCGTTGATTGGTGATGTTTTCAATATCACCGGAAATTGCTAATGTTTTGTTGATTTGGTACTGCGACCTGAAATTTAGGGTGTACCAACTTGGAGAGTAAGGTTTCCCGTTTGAATCAATGGCATAAATATATGGTTTGCCTCGCTCTTCTTCAGCTAGGTTAGCATACGAAACCTCTCCGCTAAAGTTAGTAAATAGTTCCATCTTAATTTTTGTACCAAAATAGGTGAGTTTTGTAACTCCAAACCAAGGAGTTGCATGGCGAAGAGGACTTGTAGTTCCATTGTCAATTTCTTCGGTTCCTTTCTGGTAGTTGAATCTGGACGATAGCATCAGTTGCTTGGTTAACATCAACTCAAAATCGGCTTGAATTCCCCATACTTTAGCGTAAGCAGCATTCTGAATGGATTGAACTTGGCTTAGTTCACCATCGTACATTATGCTGTCTTGCCCATTGAATAGGTCGTTGCGTTTTACCATTGCATTATCTAGAAGGGTATAGAATGCATTAACATCTATTTCGAAATAATCACCAAGTGTTTTTGTGATACCAATCTCTGCATTGTAAGCATATTCAGCATCTAGGTCTGGGTTTGGAACAATAACTGTTCCAGGCGAAGAATCGAATACTTTGCCTAAATCATCAACATTGGGCGAACGGAATCCAGTGGATATGTTTGCGTTCAACTTCCAACTGTTTGTTGGTGTGTAAATTAATCCTGCAGAACCAGTTAGTGCACCTTTGTTTATATTTGCTTTTGAGTATGGAAATGGGTAGAACGTGTTATCGAATCGTGCATTTAACACATACTGGTTATAGCGTGTTCCAATTTGAAAACCTAACTTTTCGCCTAGTTTTGTGTGGTATGTAACGTAAGCGGCATAGGAGTACCATTCCGATTTTGGATAACGCGAAGGTCCGTCAACTTTAACTCCTGTAGTAATATCTTTATCAGTACCAGTTGATTTAATATCGTTGAACAGAACTTCTAGGCCATAAAAGATTGTCTGTTTTTCTTGTATCGATTTTTTAAAATCGAGATTGAGGTTGAGCGCTTGTACATTTTCAACCCTGCTTTTTAATGTGTTCCCTTTAAAACTCCTGTCGTTTCGGCTTTCCTCGAATAGTTGATGTGCAGCATTTACAGTAAGCTTATCGTAAAGGGTATTGCTGACAGTATTCTCAATGTTGACATTGTTCATAAGCCAAACCTGTGGGCCATAGTACCACTCTGCGCTGCGGGGTAATCCGTTTTTGTAGGCAATCAAACGGTCGTATCGGTCGTAGTTCGATGTGGTGGAGTAGTGCAGACCATAGTTTATGTTCCAGTTATTATTAGGAACGTAGGCTATTTTTTGCATTAGGTTGATTTGAGAGTAACCCGTTGGTTGTTGGATTCTTGAGTTCGAATTTTTTACAACAGTGTCAACTCCATTCTCACGCTTAACATATTCTTTTCTCAAATACTCATCCG
>CAZTVY010000010.1:20149-20538 GCA_964617235.1 uncultured Rikenellaceae bacterium
TTGCCCATTGTAACATCGCCGTAGCTGGTGTAAGTAAAACTTGTAAGTGATGCCCATTTTGTCCAGCCCAAGTTGATGTCTACATGACCAGTCTTTTCAGTATTTGCCGATGAATAGCGAGATGCAAAGTTACCTCTAACATCAAACTTATTGTTGGCTGATACCTTTGGCGAGAGTGAATAGAAACTCATAACTCCACCAATGGCATCGCTTCCATAGATTACTGAACTTGGTCCGAAAACAACTTCAGTTTTTTCAACAGCAAAAGCATCGAGCGAAATAACGTTTTGCAGGTTTCCGCTACGGAAAATTGCGTTGTTCATTCGCACACCATCAACTACAATGAGTAGCCTATTAGTGGCAAAACCTCTAATCATAGGACTACCACC
>CAZTVY010000011.1:0-19957 GCA_964617235.1 uncultured Rikenellaceae bacterium
GAGTTTGCTGAAACATCTTCAATGCGCGATAGGTTTGCCTTAGAATTTTTTGATGTAACGGTTACTGATGCTAGCGATAATATTATTACTAATCCTGGAGCACCCAATGTTTCGGCTGGTAGACTATGGTCAAAAGCTTGGCAAATGACCACTACAAGTTTTACCAGTTACAGGGTTAACTCATACTTTTATGTGTTCACTTCCGATGAGTTTATCAATAAAATCAATTTTCAGTTTTACCCATATTCTTTTATTTTTCAGTCTAACTCCTATGGTTTAATTAAGCCAGTTTCGGAAAGTAATTATATAAAGCGAGCACAAAGTAAGGATGATGACCAAACGGCTAATGCTTATGAATATAGTATTTATTTAAACGATCCCGATAGAAGTGTATGGCCAAATACTCGATTGGCCGCACCAACAGTTCAAGTTTGGGCAGATAATGAGTTGTTTTTTGATTATAACTATAGCAGAACACCCCAGCAACTTTCATTCCCAAGTAACACTATTAACGTGGAAAAGAATAGACCGGGGTGTACATATAATTCTATTGCAATATTTAAAATAAACTCAAATATTGATGGGTTCACGGCAATCTTGCTTGATTTGGATGGCGATGGATCTTACTCAACTTCAGGTAGCGACAGGGTTATCTATCGTGATATGAAGAAAGGGAATAACTATATTCTTTGGAATTTTAAAACTGATGCAGGAGCCGAAGTTCCTGTTGGAACATATAGGGCTTCTGCAACATTTCTTGGAAGAGGCCCTACCCACTTCCCTGTTTATGATGTGGAGCAGTTAGATGGTGTTCAAACTACAGCCGTACGACCTTTCAAAAAACTTAATGCCTCAATTTATTGGGACGATACGTTTATCTCTCGTTGGGGAGATGAGACTGGCGGTGGTTTAATGGACGAAACACAGCGTAAGAACCTAGTCGTAAATCAAACTGTACCGCGAACATGGTCGTGGAATGCTGCTTTAGAAGATGAGAATTTCAATGGCAATATTAATACCATGAATACATGGTTCAATGCTATTGATTTGGGCTATTCACAAATAACCCTCAATGTGTCGCAGAGTGCTACAAAATGTGTTGATGGGCTAGCTCCTTATGTTGGTGATATTTACAAGGAAGGATTGCCAAATAATAATATAACCTTTACTCAACTCGATTTTACTAAGAAATTCTTTGACCCAACAGAGAATCCTTTAAACAGAATAAGAGTATTGTCTTTACCAACAAACGGAACACTTCGGCTTTCTGGTGTTGCGGTAACCGTTGGGCAGGTAATTACTTTAGCGAATCTGCCTAATTTAACATTTACCCCAACATCCGACTGGATTGGTCGAACATCATTTGACTATGAAGCTAGGAACAATTCTGGCAATTGGTCAATGAATCAGGACAAGGTTTATCTCACTGTAAACACAACACCAACAATTTCATCAATTGCCGACCAAAATCTATGTACCAATACTCCTTCGCCAGCAATTCCATTTACCGTTGGCGATGGTTCTGAAACTCCTGCGGGTAATTTAACTGTTACAGCTTACTCTGCTGACCCAACATTTGTTCCTAATAGTTCAATTGTGTTAGGCGGCAGTGGTACAAATAGAACAATTCAGGTTACGCCTGTTGCAAATAAGTCAGGAAATGCCATTATCTACGTTATGGTTGATGATGGTCTTTCGCAAGCAATTCAGGAGTTTGCTGTATACATTAGTCCCGATTTGGAATTTAGTGGTGACACTACTGTGTGTGTTGGACAGGATCTTTACCTTGTTGCTCAAGAGACTGGCGCATCATCCTACGCATGGAAATACAACGGGACAACCGTTAGTGGAGGAACATCTAAAACCCTAAATAAAGTTTGGGGTACATATTCTGCTGGTAATTGGGCGCTCACAATTACCAAGGGAAGTTGTACATCAACTAGGAATTTTGAAGTTGTAATTTCTCCTTTAACAACATTTACGGGCGATGCAAATGTTTGCGTTGGTGAAGAAATTGCGCTTAGCGCAGTAGAGAACAACGCCACCTATGCTTGGAAGAAGGGTACAACAACAGTTTCATCTGCTAAACAATTTTACAAATCTAGCGCAGCTCTTTCCGATGCTGGAGCGGATTATTCTTTAACCGTAACTAAAGCAGGATGTACTGCGACTTCGCCAAATTTTACTATTTCAGTAGTTAACCAGCCAAACATTGGTCTGACATTAACAGGCAGCACTGTTAATCCGGGGTCAAATGGTACAATCACAGTAGCCTCAGCTCAGAACGGAGTAACTTATAATGTTTACAAAGATGGTTTATTTGTAACTTCTGGAGTAGGAACTGGCGCAAATCTTAACATTACAGTGCCTTCATCTAATCTGGTTATTGGTTCAAATCTGTTTGAAGTTAGGGCAAGCAATGGTAATTGCGAGATACCTATGAGTAATACCGTTACCATTACTGTTAGAGAGCCGGGTATTACTGTTTCAGCAATCTCTGGGAACACCACCGAAGCTGGCGGAACAGCAACCTTTACCGTAGTACTAAAAACTCAACCATCAGCAAGCGTTGTTATACCTATTAGTAGTTCCGACTTGACTGAGGGAACTGTTAACGCACCAAGTTTAACCTTTACAACAGCAAACTGGAACACGCCTCAATCAGTATCAGTTACAGGTGTTGACGATGTAATTATTGATGGCAATATCGTTTACTCAATTAGCATTGCCGCATCTACCAGTGCAGACCCATATTACAACAATATTGACCCTGACGATTTATCTCTTAGCAATATTGATAACGATATTGCTGCGGTTAACGTTACCCCAACATCGGGGTTAACTACCACTGAAGCAGGTGGAACAGCAACCTTTACAGTTAGGCTGGCAAGTCAGCCTTCGGCAAATGTTTCGTTTACGCTAAGTTCATCTAACACCCTTGAGGGAACGGTTTCGCTAACCAGCGTTACGTTCACATCAGGTAACTGGAACAGCCCTCAAACAATTACAGTTACAGGAGTAGATGATTTGGTTGACGATGGCGATATGCTTTACTCAATTATCACTTCTGCAACAACTAGCGGCGATGCATTGTTTAGTAACCTAACTGTTGCCGATGTATCGGTTACAAATCTTAACAACGATATTGCTGGAGTTATTGTCAGCCCAACATCGGGATTAACCACCACCGAGGCAGGTGGTACAGCAACATTTACAATTCGCCTTGCAACACAGCCAACACAGAATGTTTCTATTACATTAAGTTCTAGCAACACCGCAGAAGGAAATGTTTCGCCAACTAACGTAACCTTTACTTCTGCTAACTGGAGCGTTGCACAAACCATTACCATAACAGGTGTTAACGATGATATTGATGATGGAAACATCAGCTATACTATTATAACATCCAATGCAACAAGCACTGACACAAAATATAACAACATGAATGTTGCTGATGTGTCTGTGGTAAACACAAATGATGATACTGCCGGTATTACTGTGACCCCAACTTCCGGTTTAACTACTACTGAGGCTGGAGGAACTGCAACATTTACCGTAAGGCTTAATAGCAGGCCAACAGTCAATGTTGTAATTGGGTTAAGTTCTAGCAACATAGCCGAAGGTACAGTTTCGCCAAACTCACTAACCTTTACCAATGCAAATTGGAACGTTGCTCAAACAGTAACCGTAACAGGTGTAGATGATTTTGTTCAGGATGGGAACCAAGCGTACACAATTATTACAGCGCCTGCAACCAGCGCCGACACAAAGTATAACGGCTTAAATGCTACTGATGTTAGCGTAACCAATACCGATAACGATGTGGCGGGAATCACTGTAAATCCAACATCTGGTTTAACCACCACTGAGTCGGGAGGAACTGCAACATTTACCATTGTTCTAAGGAGCCAGCCTACGGCTAGTGTTACGATAGGATTAACATCGAGCAATACAGCGGAGGGAACTGTATCGCCTGCAAGCGTTACCTTTACTACAGCAAACTGGAGTGCACCGCAAACAGTAACCATTACTGGTGTCGACGATGCAGTTGCCGATGGACCTAAGGCATACACTATTATAACTGCCACCGCAACAAGTGCCGATGGTTTGTACAATGGAATAAATCCTGCGGATGTTTCGGTAACCAATAATGATAACGATGTGGCAGGTGTAACCGTTACACCAACATCGCTTACAACGTTTGAGAATGGAACTGCTGTTACGTTTACTGTAGTGCTTAATACTCAGCCAACGGCCAATGTTACCATATCGCTTTTGTCAAATAACACCAATGAGGGAACAGTTTCGCCTTCATCACTAACGTTTACATCTGCTAACTGGAGTACCCCACAAACCGTAACGGTAACTCCTGTTAATGATGATATCGACGATGATGATGTTACCTATGCAATTGTTACTGGTAATGCAACTAGTACCGATGCCAACTATAATAACATGAATGTTGCCGATGTTTCTGTTGTAAATAGGGATGACGATACTGCAGGAGCAACAGTTTCACCAACCGCTGGGTTAACCACAACCGAGGCTGGAGGAACAGCAACCTTTACAATTAGGCTGAACAGCAGACCAACCGCCAATGTTACTGTTGGGTTGAGTTCGAGCAACACGCTAGAAGGCACAGTGTCGCCAGCATCAGTAACCTTTACTAATGCTAACTGGAGTAGCACTCAAACTATTACAGTGACAGGCGTTAACGATAATATTGATGACGATGATGTTGCCTACACAATTATAACTTCGAATGCAACCAGTACCGATGTTAAGTATAGCGGACTTGTTGTTGCCGATGTTTCTGTAACTAATCAGGATGATGATGTGGCTGGAGTAACAGTTACTCCAACCTCAGGCCTAACCACTACCGAGGCAGGTGGAACAGCAACCTTTACTGTAAGACTTAATACTCGCCCAACGGCCAATGTGGTTATCAACCTAACATCAAACAACACCAATGAGGGAACAGTTTTGCCTGTTTCGTTAACATTTACCAGTGCAAACTGGAGTACACCACAAACGGTTACCGTTAAAGGGGTTGATGATGATGTGGATGATGGTAATGTTGCCTACACAATCATTACATCCAATGCCGTTAGCACCGATACAAAGTATAGCGGAATGGACGTTCCTGATGTAAGCGTAACCAATACCAATAACGACACTGCTGGTATTACTGTAACCCCAACATCAGGACTAACTACTACTGAGGCTGGAGGCTCAGCAACCTTTACTATTCGTTTAAATACAAGGCCAACAGCCAATGTGTCTATTGCTGTTTCGTCGAGCAATACCGCCGAGGGCACAGTATCGCCTGCTAGTTTAACATTTACTTCATCTAACTGGAACATTCCTCAAACAATTACCATTACAGGTGTTGATGATGATATTGACGATGATAATGTTATATACACAATAGTTACCGCGGCTGCTGTTAGCGCCGATACCAAGTATAATGGAATTAACCCCGCCGATGTGTCGGTTTCCAATACCGATAACGATACTGCAGGAATTACAGTAACTCCAACATCAGGGTTAACTACCACCGAGGCAGGAGGTACTGCAACGTTTACCGTAAGACTTAATACTAGACCTACAGCTAATGTTACTATAGGATTAACTTCTTCAAACACCGCCGAGGGAACGGTTAACCCTAATTCGCTAACATTTACGAATGTGAACTGGAGTGCTCCGCAAACGGTTACTATTACTGGGGTAGATGATTTTGTTGCCGATGGTAATAAGGGTTACTCCATTGTTACCGCTCCAGCAACGGGCACAGATGTTAAGTACAACGGACTAAATGCTTCGGATATCTCGGTTACCAATACTGATAACGATGTTGTGGGTGTTGTTGTTACTCCAACTAGTGGGTTGTTTACTACAGAGGCAGGCGGAACGGCTACGTTTACTGTACGTTTGCAAAGTCAGCCAACTGCTAATGTAACTATAAACCTTCTTTCAACCAATACTTTAGAGGGAACCATAAATCCTGTTACATTAATATTTACTGCAGGTAGCTGGAATGCTACCCAAACGGTTACAATTACCGGTCAGAACGATGATGTTGATGATGATGATGTGGCATACTCCATTGTTAAACAATCCGTAGTTAGTGCTGACCTAGGTTATAACGATATAAGTGTTTCAAGTGTATCTGTTATCAACCGCGACGATGATGTTGCAGGGTATAATTTCTCCACAACCAATATTAGTTACTCAGAGTCTGGTTCTGCGGTTACATTAACCGTTTCGTTGAGGTCAAAACCTCTAAACAATGTTCAGTTTACGTTTACATCAGAGAATACTGCTAAGGGTACAGTGTCGCCAGCAAGCGTTACTTTTACTCCAGCCAACTGGAATGTCGCTCAAACCATCACCATAACACCAGTTAACAACTCGGTAATGGATGGCAACGCTGCATTTAACATAGTAACATCTGCCCCAACAACTACTGACACTAAGTATTCAGGACTTAATCCTCCCGATATTGCTGTAACCTGTATAGATGATGATATTGCAGGTATTAACGTTTCGGCAATTAGCGGAAATACTAGTGAGGGCGGAGCCACTGCAACTTTTACCATTGTGCTTAACAGTGAGCCAACCGATGATGTTTCCATTAATATTTCCTCATCGAACACCGCTGAGGGTACAGTGTCCCCTGCAAGTGTAACGTTTACTTCGGGCAATTGGAATACACCAAGAACAATTACCGTTACAGGGGTTAACGATATGATGGTTGATGGAAATCAAACCTATACTATCGTTCTATCAGCAGCCACTAGTGCCGATGTAAATTATAGTGGAATAGACCCCGCTGATATTACAGTTATAAATACCGATAACGATGCTGCAGGAATAAGCGTATTCCCATTAAGCGGACTGGAAACCACTGAGGCCGGCGGAGCTGCAACTTTTACAATTTGGTTAAATACAATACCTTCGGCAAATGTTCCTATTAATTTTGTTTCGTCTAATACTGCAGAAGGAACAGTTGCCCCTGCATCGGTTATATTTAATGCATCAAACTGGAATACACCTCAAACAATTACCCTAACAGGTGTTGACGATTTAACTAACGATGGCGATAAGCCATACCAAATAAATATTACTGTTGATGCATCGTGTACAGAGCCTAACTACAAGTCAATAATAATTCCAAGTGTTACTGCAACTAACCTCGATGATACTAAGCCAAGGGCAGTTAGCGATAATGCTACAACCGATGAGGATAATTTCGTTGATATTGATGTTCTAGCAAACGATAAGGGGCTCGACAAGGCGGGTATAGTTGTTTCCATTGTATCTCAGCCAGCCAATGGATTAGCGGTTGTTATTACTGGAAACAAAGTTAGATACACTCCTAATGGATTATACAACGGTAATGATGTATTCAGGTACAGAGTAACAGATGGAAATGGTGGATACGATGAGGCAGATGTTACCGTTAATGTAACGTTTGTTGATGATATCCCTGTTGCAGTAAACGATAGCCGAGGTACAAGCATCAACACACCTGTTGTGGTTGATGTTCTATTTAACGATTACGGCCTAGAGGATGGTGGAATAGTAGTATCAATTTCATCGGCTCCAATTCCAGCACAAGGAACCGCGGTGGCCAATGCCGATAATACCGTAACCTTTACCCCTGCAACAGGATATTTAGGTACGGCAACCTTTAAGTATAAAGTAAAGGATGCCGATAATGATGAATCCGAAGCTACTGTTACAATAACTGTTCGAACAGTTAACCATACCCCCGTGGCAGTTAACGATAATGCTACAACAGTTATCAATACTCCAAAAGATATCAACGTATTATCTAACGATTCCGGCCTTGAGGATGGATTTGGTTCGCTTACAATCTATGCCAATCCAACAAACGGAACAGCCATTGTAAACTTGAATAGAACTGTTACCTATACTCCAAATACAGGTTTTACTGGTACCGATGTATTTAGGTATCTGCTAAGAGATGTTGATGGCGATTACTCAATTGCAACAGTTACTGTAAATGTTACCGCTAAGCCCGATTATTTGCCAAAAGCAAACGACGATGGTAGAGGAACTAACAAGAATACAGCAGTAATTGTTGATGTTCTTGTTAACGATACAGGTCTAGAAGATGGCGTTGCAAGTGTTGTTCTAAACTCCTCTCCAGTTAACGGTGTTGCTGTTGTGAATGCAAATAATACAGTCACCTATACACCTAATACAGGTTATGTTGGAACCGAGATATTTGGTTATCAGGTTTGTGATATTGATGGCGATTGTTCATCGGCGAATATCCGCATCACCGTTAAGGATGTTCCTAACAATAAACCTGTAGCGGTTAACGACAATGCAACCACTGTTGTAAACAAACCTATTGCAATTAATGTATTGGCTAACGATAGTGGACTTGAGGATGGCTTTGGTGCACTTACTATTCATAAAGCGCCTGCGTTTGGAACCGCGGTTGTAAATGCAAACCGTACAATTACATTTACTCCTACTTATATGTTTGTTGGAGTAGAAACTTTCGATTACATGATTACCGATAAGGATGGCGATTATGCTATTGCTACTGTAACTGTAACCGTAACTGACAGACCCGACTATATTCCTGTTGCTAACGATGACCGCCGCGGATGTAGTTTCAATCAACCTGTTGATGTTGATGTTCTTTTCAACGATACTGGAATTGACGATACACCATTAACCCTTGCTATTACTATTGCCCCAACACAGGGAACAGCAACGGTTAACCCCGATAATACCATAAAATTCACACCTGCTCCCGGCTTTATTGGAACAATGATATTCCGTTACTCTGTAACCGATATCGATGGTGACTCCGACGATGCGTTGGTTACTATCAACGTAAAAGCAGGCACTAACATCGTTCCAAGTGCTAAACCTGATAACACTACAACCATAGTTAATAAACCAGTCGAAATTAATGTATTGGCTAACGATACTGGTCTCGACGATGGATTTGGCGGTTTGTTTGTATATAAACAGCCTACTTTCGGAAGCGTAATTATAAATGCTAATCGCACTATAACCTATACCCCAAGTTATATGTTTGTGGGTGAGGAAACATTCCAGTATTTCGTTGAGGATGTGGATGGCGATTACTCGCTTGCAACTGTAACCGTTACTGTTACCGAGCGACCAAACTATATTCCTGTTGCCAATGACGATAACCGTGGATGTAGTTTCAACACCCCTGTTGTGGTTGATGTTTTGGTTAACGATACAGGCTTGGATGATGTACCTTTGGTGGTAACTATAAGCCAACAGCCTGCACTGGGTACAGTTAATGTTAATCCGAATAATACAGTAACCTTCACTCCGTCCACTGGATTTGTTGGTATAATGACATTCCGTTACACAGTTACTGATAAAGATGGCGATACCGATGATGCTCTAGTTACTATCAATGTTAAGGCAGGGACTAACCTTGTACCTGTTGCGGTAGACGATAATGCTACAACTTACGTTAATACTTCTGTCGACATTAATGTTCTTGCTAACGATAGTGGTCTGGGCGATGGTTTTGGTAGCATTATAGTGTTTAAAGCGCCTATGTACGGTACTGTAATCATTAACGCAAATCGCACCGTAACCTATACTCCAAGTAACATGTTTGTTGGTACTGATTACTTCCAGTACTGGGTGCAGGATTTGGATGGCGATTATTCCATTGCAACAGTAAATATCAATGTAATTGACAAACCCGATTCTCAGCCAATTGCCAACGACGATAGCCGTGGATGTAGTTTCAACCAATCGGTAATTGTTGATGTGTTGATAAACGATACTGGTCTGGAGGATACTCCAATTACTGTTTCAATATTTCAGGCTCCCACACAGGGCACTGCGGTTGTAAACCCTAACAATACTGTTACGTATACTCCTGTTGCTGGTTTTGTTGGCACAATGACATTCCGCTACACTGTAACCGATAAAGATGGCGATTCTGACGATGCTTTGGTTACTATCAATGTTAAATCAGGGATAAATGTTATTCCTGCTGCAGTTAACGATAATGCTTCAACGTACATCAATACTCCAGTTAACATTAACGTTTTAGCCAACGATAGTGGTCTTGACGATGGTTTTGGTAGCATTACAATATTTGCCAATCCAGCATTTGGTAATGTTGTTGTTAATTCAAACCGTACGGTAACCTACACTCCAAGTTACATGTTTTTAGGAACAGAAACATTCCAGTACATGATTGTTGATAATGATGGTGATTATGATATTGCTACTGTAACTGTGGTTGTTTCCGAAAAGCCAGACTTTAATCCTATAGCAAACGACGACCGTCGTGGATGTAGCTTTAACCAGTCCGTTATAGTTGATGTACTATTTAACGATACAGGATTAGAGGATGTTCCATTAGCAGTTGCTATTTCGCAAAACCCAGCCCAAGGTACCGCTGTTGTTAACCCTAACAATACTGTTACCTATACTCCTGCAGTAGGATTTATTGGCGAGATGACCTTCCGTTACACTGTAACCGATGTCGATGGTGATTCCGACGATGCTTTGGTTACCATAAGGGTTAAGGAGGGTGTTAATTATTCTCCAAACGCTATGGACGATAATTCGTCAACCATAGTAAACACCCCTGTTACTATAAATGTGTTGGCCAACGATACAGGGCTTGAGGATGGTTTTGGCGGGTTATCAATACATGTTGCATCGCCCTATGGCACTGCGGTAGTTAATGCAAATAGAACAATTACATTTACCCCAAGTTATATGTTTGTAGGAACCACAACATTCCAGTATTTGGTTGAGGATGTTGATGGCGATTACTCTTTTGCTACTGTAACGGTAACAGTTACTGAGCGTCCAAATTACATTCCCGATGCCGTTGACGATTACCGTGGCGTAACATACAACACGCCTCGTATTGTAGATGTTTTGGTTAACGATACAGGTTTGGATGATGTGCCTGTTATGGTTAGCCTTGAATCTGCTCCAGCCAATGGTTCGGCTGCGGTCAATGCTGACAATACGGTTACCTATACGCCTAATGGCTCATATCTAGGAATGGTTCAATTTGACTACCGTGTAACCGATAAAGATGGTGACTCCGACGTGGCCACCGTATTTCTTAATGTTAAGGTTAAGAATATGATACCTGTTGCGGTTGACGATAATGCTACAACTCTTGTAAATACATCCGTAAACATTCATGTGCTGGATAACGATTCTTTACTTTATGAAGGAATTAAAGCGCTACGCGTACACATCAATCCTCTTTGGGGTACTGTAGTAGTTAATGCGAATAACACCATAACCTATACACCAAGCAACTGGTTTATTGGTAACGATGAGTTTGTTTACTGGGTTGAGGATGTTGATGGAGATTATGATATTGCTACGGTTAGGGTTTCTGTTCTCGAAAAGCAAAATGCAATTCCAATTGCCAATGACGATAAACGTGCTACAAGCAAAAATATTCCAGTAAACATCAATGTTCTAATTAATGATGATGGATTGGATGATGGTTGGATTAAGGTTTACATCAAAGAAAATCCAGATCCACTGAACGGCACTGTTTACCTGAATTCCGATAATACAGTAACGTTTACCCCTGCTGCTGATTACTTGGGCGATGCTGTGTTTAAGTACTACATTACCGATCGCACAAACGATACAAGTAATGTGGCAACTGTAACAGTTACAGTTAAGGAGATTAACTATGTCCCTGTAGCCAATCGCGATACCATATCAACCGTGATGAATTTCCCATTGCTTGTTGATGTTGTGTCCAATGATACAGGCTTGGAGGATGGTTTAGATTATATCAAGTTGATGGATAAGCCTCTTCACGGATTTGCTTATGTGTACGATGATAGAAACATCAAGTATTTCCCCGCTAGTTGGTTTGTTGGAACTGATTCACTTACCTATATGGTTGTGGATTCCGATGGCGATTATGGTGTTGCAAAGGTTATTATCACTGTAAAGGATAGGTTAGACCATAAACCAAAAGCAAACCCTGACGGTAGAGGTACAATTATAAACCAATCCGTTAATGTTGATGTGTTGTTCAATGATGCTGGATTAGAGGACGGTGGTCTAACGCTTATTCTTAACAACCTGCCAATTCATGGAACTGCAGTTCTTGAGGCCGATAATACAATTACGTACACTCCTGCAACCGATTACTTAGGCGAGGATGTATTCTACTATCAGGTTTGCGATTTTGATAGCGATTGTTCGTCTGCTGCTGTAACCATCAATGTTAAGTTAACGAACCTTGTGCCGATTGCGGTTAACGATACTATTACTGCCTACAAAGACAGGTCTGTTGTTTCAAATATTCTGTTCAACGACAAAAATCTTGGCGACGGAGGCTTAACCGTGAAGATTTACAGCCAACCTGTCAATGGCACCGTATTGATTAATCCCGACAAATCTATTACTTATACACCTTCGACTGGTTATTTTGGTTCAGATTCGTTGAGATATATTGTTTCCGATATCGATGGTGATTTTGATATTGCCAAAGTGGTAATTGACATTCAGGATAGGGATAACATAGCTCCTGTTGCTGTTGATGATATTGCCAGTACTCTTGTTGAAACCTCTGTTTTAATTGATGTGTTAGCTAACGACACATACCTGGACGACGGGGTAAAATCAGTAACTATTCTTATTAATCCTATGCATGGTAGTTGTATTGTCGAGGCCAATAACAGAATTACTTATACACCGCTTAACGGATACGTTGGCACCGATGTGTTCACCTACAGGGTTTGCGACATTGATGATGATTGCGATGATGCTCAGGTTGAAATAACTGTTAATGCTGACTTAACTAAACAGATTGATATTCCTGACGCTTTCTCTCCAAATGGCGATGGAATTAACGACACTTTCGAGGTTGTTAATATTGCAAACTTTGGAAAAGTTAGCATTATGGTTTACAACCGTTGGGGTAACTTAGTTTACAAGAATAATAGTTACAAGAACGATTGGGATGGAACATCCAATACCGTTATGGCAATTGGTTCCAAGTTACCAGATGGTACTTATTACTATATTCTAGAGTTTTCCGAAACAGGGAAGATGTACAAGGGCAGTGTATTTATTAAGCGATAGTCAATAAAAGAAGTTAATATGATTTGTTCTAAAAGATTTTTACTGTTAGGCTTGTTTGCAATATTTGTAACCAAGCTTAACGCACAGCAGGAACCAATATTCACGCATTACTTGCAGAGTCCAATATCTATAAACCCTGCAATCACAGGTACAATTCGTAACCTTAATATCGATTTATTGTCGCGTTTGCAGTGGGTTGGTTTAGAGGGAGCCCCGAAATCTTTCAGTTTATCGGCACACACGCCTTGGGCTGCAAAGAAAATTGGTGTTGGAGTTAATATTATGAGCGATAATACTTGGCCCATTAGTAATACCCATATATCTGGCTCTTATGCATACAGGCTTAGGTTGAACGATGAAATTACCCTGTCTATGGGTATTAAAGGCGGTTTTACGTACTACAGCGCATCGTTAACCAGTTTGCATATTATAAACCCAGATGACCCTGAATTTCAGCATAATGAGCGCAAATTCTATCCAAATATTGGAGTCGGATTTTACATGTACTCCCAAAAGTTTTTTGCGGGTATATCTATGCCTCGTCTTATACAAACGGCTTTCGATAGGCAGTTCGATAAAAACTTGCGCAGGCCGCTTTACCTTATGGGTGGCTATAATTTAGACATTACTGAACAGTGGGTATTTATGCCTTCGGCATTAGCCGGCGCAATGGTTGGAGTTCCAATGTCGGTTGATGTTACGGCAAAGTTTCTTTATCAAGGACGTTTCTTTTTTGGCACGCATTATAGGATTGGAGATGCCCTTGGTTTATTCTTCGATATGAAGATAAACAAAGAGTTAGCCGTGGGTTATGCTTTCGATTACTCTTTAAACAAGTTATCGAAAATTAACTCAGGTACACATGAGCTTATGGTTTCATATGTTCTTACACCAAAATGGAAGTTTTAGTTTTGCTTAATTAGACAAAATCTGATTTACTTCTTTTTGTTGGCAAATAAAAATTAAGTGTTTAATTTTGCAGAAACTCAAAGTGAGTTAAATTTGTAAACGAAAAAGTTTAACTAAAAACCAATAACAATGGCATACAAAATTTCTAACGATTGCACCGCTTGCGGTACTTGCATTGATGAATGTCCAGTTGAGGCTATCTCTGAGGGCGATATCTATAAAATCGACCCAGATACTTGCACTGACTGTGGTTCTTGCGCAGATGTTTGTCCAGTAGAAGCTATTCATCCTGCATAACAAAAGACATTAGTCATACGAAATCCGTGGTTATCCACGGATTTTTTCATTTTAGTACCCCAAGCACTTCCCTTATCGAGAAAATAATATCTCGTTAAATAATCCTACCTTTGTACTTTATTAACAACATTGCTTTACGTATGGTAAAAATTGGCGAGTACAACAGCCTGAGAGTTAAGAAGGAAGTTCCTTTTGGAATTTACCTCGATGGAGGTGAACAGGGCGAAATTCTTATGCCTACAAGGTATGTTCCTGCTGGTTGCAAGGTGGAGGATACCGTTGAGGTCTTTGTTTACCTCGATTCCGAGGATAGGATTATTGCTACCACCGAAAAGCCCTACGCTATTGTGGGCGAATTTGCATTTCTGAAAGTTGTTTCGGTTGCACGTATGGGAGCATTCCTTGATTGGGGCTTACCCAAGGATCTTTTTGTTCCTTTCCGCGAGCAAAAACAGGAGATGGAAATGGGCAAAAGTTACCTTGTGTTTATCTATTTCGATTTTGATTCAAAACGCTTAGCCGCTTCAGCTAAAATCGAAAAATTCTTGGATAATACCATTCCCGATTATGTTATTGGTCAGGAGGTTGATTTAATTATCATCAATGAGTCTGACTTAGGATTCAACGCTATTGTTAATGGGAATCATACAGGAGTACTTTATAAAAATGAGGTGTTTCAGCCACTCGCAAAGGGCGATAGGTTAAAGGGATATATAAAGAAGATTAGAGAGGATGAGAAAATAGACTTAATCCTTCAGAAACCAGGTTACGAGAAAGTAGATGCCATATCGCAGAGCATTCTTGATGTTCTCAAGCAAAACAACGGCTACCTTGCCGTTACCGATAAAAGCGACCCCGATGAAATTTATGGATTATTCCAAATCAGTAAAAAAACATTTAAGAAAGCAATTGGAAGCCTTTACAAGAGTAAGCTAATTAGTATCGAGGAAAACGGAATTCGATTACGAAGTTAATTCTTCATTAAAAGTATAACGCTGTCAGGGTTTCAAACCCTGACAGCGTTTTTATATAAATGACGATTCTGATTTTTCAACGTCCGAAGGACTTGGATGCGTCAAAAAAGTTAATATTCCATCAGCCATTAAATCAAATAACCAAACATTATAAAAAGTTATTATTTTTGTGGGATTGTTGACGCATTGTCAGCACTGATATTTTATTGTTAACATTCAGAGATATGAGAAACAGCGAACGAACAAAAGTTAAGCATTTACTTGAGAGTGGTGTTGCAGGTACCGATGTAACAGCTATGGGCTGGGTGCGTACCAAGCGTGGTAATAAGAGCGTATCGTTTATTGCTCTTAACGATGGTTCAACTATCAATAATATTCAGGTAGTGCTTGATATGAATGTGTTTACCGAGGATCAACTAAAAGATATAACTACTGGTGCTTGTATTGGTGTAAGAGGTAAGTTGGTTGAATCACCAGGCTCGGGTCAGCGTGTGGAGATTCAGGGTAACTATATTGAGTTGTTTGGAGCAGCCGATGCAACAACCTATCCTTTGCAGAAGAAAGGACACAGTATGGAGTTCCTTCGTGAGATTGCACATCTTCGCCCTCGTACAAACACATTTGGAGCAGTGCTTCGCATGCGTCATGCAATGGCTTTTGCTATTCATAAGTATTTCAATGAGCGAGGTTTCTTTTACATACACACACCAATTATAACTTCGTCCGATGCCGAAGGGGCTGGGGCAATGTTCCGCGTAACTACGCTTGATGTCGATAATTTGCCCAGAACTGAAGAGGGACAAATAAATTGGGCTGAGGATTTTTTTGGTAAGGAGGCAAGCCTTACCGTTTCGGGACAACTCGAGGGTGAGTTGGCTGCAATGGCACTATCTGAGATTTACACTTTTGGACCAACCTTCCGTGCCGAGAATTCAAACACCCCTCGCCACTTGGCTGAGTTTTGGATGATTGAACCTGAAATGGCCTTCTACGATATTCAGGATAACATGGATTTAGCCGAGGATTTCCTAAAATACCTTATCCGTTATGCTCTTGAAAACTGCAAGGACGATTTGGAGTTCCTTAACAGTATGTACGATAAGGAGCTTATCGACCGTTTAAAGTTTGTAGTTGAGAATAAGTTTGAACGATTGCCATATACCAAGGCAATTGAAATACTTGAGAAAGTTGACCAAAAATGGGAATTCCCTGTATTCTGGGGTGCCGATTTGCAGTCGGAGCACGAGCGTTACCTGGTGGAAAAACACTTCAAAAAACCAGTAATTCTTACCGACTATCCAAAGGATATCAAGGCATTCTACATGAAACAGAACGACGATGGTAAAACTGTTCGTGCTATGGACGTGTTGTTCCCTAAAATTGGTGAGATTATTGGTGGTTCGCAGCGCGAGGAAATTTACGATAAGTTAATTTCCCGTATCCACGAACTGCATATACCTGAGAAGGATGTATGGTGGTATTTAGAAACCCGTAAGTTTGGTTCAGCGCCACACAGCGGTTTTGGCCTAGGATTTGAGAGGTTATTGCTTTTTGTAACGGGAATGGGCAACATTCGCGATGTTATTCCTTTCCCACGTACACCTAAGAACTGCGAATTCTAAAAGCATATGCTCAAACAGCGGCTACAGCAGAAACTTCTGCAAAAGTTATCTCCACAGCAAATCCAGGTGATTAAGTTGTTGGAGATTCCTACAATGCTGCTTGAGCAACGGATAAAAAAGGAATTGGAGGAGAATCCAATTCTTGAGGAAGGCGAAAACTACGAATCGGACACAGAGCAAGAGAACAGCGCAACCGAGGACGATGTAAATAAAAATGATGATGAGTTTACGCTGGAGGATTACCTAAATGATGAGGATACTCCTTCCTATAAACTTTCCACCAATAACACCTCAAAGGACGATAAGCACGAGGATATTCCATTCTCCGTGGGTGCTACATTTCACGAGCACTTGGAGAACCAGCTAGGAATGCTAACCCTTTCAGAGCGGGAGAATCAGCTTGCACTTTATTTGATTGGGAATATTGATGAGGATGGCTATTTACGCCGGAAACTCACTGCTATTACTGATGATGTTGCCTTTGCTCTTGGTGTTGAAACCAACGAGGATGAACTAGAGAAGGTTCTGTATATAATTCAGGAACTTGAGCCTGCAGGGGTTGGTGCGCGCGACTTGCAGGAATGTCTGCTGTTGCAGTTAAAAGCAAAGGAAAAAACATCTGCAGCAGCAAAAACGGCCTATAAAATACTGAAATACCATTTCGATGAGTTTACTCGTAAGCATTATGATAAAATAGCTAGTAAACTCGATTTAAATGATGATGATTTAAGGGATGCAATCAATGAAATCATCAAGTTAAACCCAAAGCCTGGTGGAGGATTTAATGATCCATACAACCAATCAGCACAGCATATTATTCCCGATTTTATAATGGAGTATGTTGATGGCGATTTTCAGTTAAGCCTAAATTCGCGCAACGTTCCCGATTTAAAGATTAGCCGTGAGTACTCCGAGATGCTGGAGTCGTACTCCAACAATAAGGACTCCGCTTCACAGCAGGAGAAGGACGCAATGACGTTTGTTCGCCAAAAAATTGAATCGGCAAAGTGGTTTATTGATGCGTTGAAGCAACGCCAAAATACCCTGCTGGGAACAATGGAGGCCATTATTGAATACCAAAAGGAATTCTTCCGCGATGGCGATGAAACTAAACTTCGCCCAATGATTCTGAAGGACATTGCCGATAAAACAGGGCTAGACATATCAACCATATCAAGGGTTGCGAATAGTAAGTACATACAAACTCACTTCGGGATATATTCGCTTAAGTCTTTCTTCAGTGAGGGAATGCAAACCGATTCAGGCGAGGAGGTTTCCACCAAGGAAATTAAAAAGATACTTCAGGAATGTATAGATATCGAACAAAAACGCAAACCGCTTACCGATGAGCAGTTAATGGCTATTTTACAGGAAAAAGGATATCCAATTGCGCGCAGAACTGTGGCAAAATATCGTGAGCAACTTGGAATTCCAGTTGCCCGTTTACGTAAGGAATTAAAGTAGGGGAAAGTGAAATGACATCAAGGCTTGCAAATATTCTTTCAGTAATTTTTCATCCTTTTCTAGTAACCCTTTATAGTTTTATGTTGATTTTTATATCGGGGTCTTACATTACTTATTTACCTAATTCAATAAAACTAATAATAGTAATTGTTGTTTTTTTTAACACTTTGCTTATTCCAATTATATCGTTACTTATTTTGAAACGATTGGGATTGATAAAAAATTTTCACTTAGAGAAACATCGCGAACGAATCGTTCCAATAATAATAACCTCTATTCCATATTTTTTTACCTTATACCTAATGGCTAGGCTGCCCGTGCCTCAGGTATTGCTTAAAATTATCGAAAGTGGCGTTCTTGTGCTTTTAGTCGCAGCATTAATTTCATATTGGTGGAAAATTAGCCTTCACTTAATGGGCATAGGTGGTTTGTCGGGTTTTTTGTTAGCCAGTGCTGCCCAAAATTATTTTAGTGCATTACCTTTAATAATGATTGTTTTTATTGTTGCAGGCTTACTATCATCGGCAAGGCTTAAAAACGGTGACCATAAGCCATCGCAGGTGTATGTTGGATATTTAACTGGACTTGCTATCGTTTTAGTTTTCTTCCTTATTTAAAGTTTGTCATTACTTCTACAATTTTCAATGATTGCCCGTTTTCGGGCTAAAATTTGCAGTTCAAAATATTAAATATCAGTTAAATAGATAAATGTGTGGTTTGGCAGTATATTTGTTATGTTTTCTTTGTAAGTCGCATAATTATTTATTTTATCGGCATTATCAAATACTCTAGTAATTAAAAATTGTCTGGTTTCAAACCTTTTTGCTTTAGAAAACGTAAAAAATATTATTTATTTGTATTTGTAGAAAAAGACATCTAAACACCATATTGTCAGTTATTTAAAATATATTTTTTTATTTTATTTGATGTAAGATGTTAAGTAGAACTTTGCAACAGCTTAATTTTGAGGCTAATTTTTTTGCGTATAAACTAAAAATATTTACATTCGCCTATAATTTTGGGCATTTTGTCAAAAAAAGTTATACTTATTAACATGCCAGTTAATTAAAATGAGGAGTTTGAACATATGCATATTGTTCTTTTTAATCCAAACCATGCAAGGGTTTGGGCAAGGACAGTTTGTAAACTTTGAAACAACCAATAAAAGTTTTACTGTTTGCGAAGGAAGGGCTTATGGGATTATTGCTCATATTGAACCTAAATTTGAAAACTATAAAAGTTTCAGCTGGAAGGATGATTTTGGTATAATAAAAAAAAATCAAAACGAGATTATCTCTATTAATACATCTAAGCCGGGTGAAATAAAATTGGGTTTTGCTCTTCAAATCAATGATCGGGAAGTGCTTGATACTGTAATTACAATAATAGTACTCCCTAGGCCAATAGTTAACATTTCGTATTCTGCAACTAAAAATTGTATAGAGTTGCTTGCCGGTTCGATCATTATTAGTTATAAATGGATGCAGAATAATAAAATAATTGAAAGTTTAGAAAATGAAGCTTTTGCGAAGCCTGCGCCAGGTAATTACAAGGCTTTAGTTAAAG
>CAZTVY010000012.1:0-18426 GCA_964617235.1 uncultured Rikenellaceae bacterium
TCAACAGCGCCAAGCCACAAAGTTGTGTTTTTTGCAGAAAGGTTGCGTTTCATATACTCAACGCCCTCTTTCGATGCAATTACCGATACAATGTGGGTGTGTTTGGGTGTTCCTTTTTCACAAATTGCTTTGTAGGCAAGTAACATCGATGCGCCTGTTGCAAGCATAGGGTCAATTAGTACCAAAGTTTTCCCCTCAATATTTGGACAAGATATATGCTCGAACTGGATACGGAAAGTGCCATCGTTACTGTACTTTCTATATGCTGATATAAAACCATTTTCGGCTTTGTCGAAATAATTCAGCATTCCTTGATGCAGTGGTAGTCCAGCGCGCAGTATTGTTGCCAAAACAATTGTTTCGTTAGGCAAGTTTATTTCGGCAACTCCTAGCGGAGTTTGTACTTGGTTGCTTTGGAAGTTTAGCTCTTTGCTAAGTTCATAGGCAAAAATCTCCCCACAACGTTCAAGATTGCGACGGAATCGCATAAAATCGTTCTGAACATTGATATCGCGGAGCTCTGCAATGAATTGATTTAGAATGGAGTTTTGGTTGCCAAGTATTCGTACCATTTGCGTAAGTTTAGTAATGCAAAGTTAAGCAAAATATAGTTTGTTCCATTAGGTTCGATGTAAAAGCGTTTTAATATCTTTATACAATTAATTATTCAGAATGACTCAGATTAAAGACCCTGTAATTTTAGAGTTAAAAAGCAAATTCACTCTGCCCGAGTTGAATTCATCCACCGATTTTTACCACGATATGGTAGAGAATATTGTTGGTCAGCAACTATCGGGCAAGGTTGCTCAGGTGATTTTTAATAGGTTTAAAACATTATTTCCTAATAATTACCCAACGCCAGAGTTGGTTCTTTTAACCCCCGATGAATCCTTGCGTAGCATAGGCCTTTCGGGTGCAAAAACCAAGTATGTGAAAGCGCTTGCGGAATTTACTCTGCACCACGATTTATCGCTACAACAGGTAGCACAGCTTAGCGACGAGGAACTAATAAAATTATTGACCCAAATTAAAGGAGTGGGGGTATGGACTGCTCAAATGCTTCTTATTTTTTCACTCAACAGGAAAGATGTTTTTCCGGTTGACGATCTGGCCATTCAGCAAGGGATGAGAGAATTATACAATATTAAGGTTAATGGTAAGCAATTCAAGGATAGGTTGATAAGAATATCTGATAAATGGAAACCATACAGAACTACTGGTTCGCGATTGGTTTGGGCGTACGTTAACGATAAAAAGTTGAACGCAACACGTAGATAGTTCCTGCAAAATAGGCTATTCCTAAAGTCATAAACAATCTTAAATCCACAATTGAGCCGATGGATTGTTCGGTCAATCAATTAAAATCTCTAATTTTGTAGAATCCAAAAAAGTTGAGTTATGGGAATGTCAATGTTTTCGTTCTTCAAGGCAAAAAAACCTAAAGGGTTTAACTATAAGCCTATGTACTACAGTGAGCAGAAGGAGGAGATGAAGGAGCGCGAGGCGAGAATTAGAAAAGAACTTGGACTTACCGATGCCGATAAGCCCTTTGTGCCTACCATTAAGGGGCAGTTTAAAAGCAAAAGGTTAAAAAAATACTCGTACACTAGGCAATCGACAATACGAGCACTTATTATTCTAGTGCTTTTAATCCTAGTTGCTTATTTCCTCTTCTTTAAATAGCAATTCAATGGCCGACATCATTCAGCTACTCCCCGATTCCGTTGCCAATCAAATAGCAGCTGGCGAGGTTGTTCAACGCCCTGCCTCTGCGGTTAAGGAGTTGATGGAGAATTCCATTGATGCTGGCGCCAAGAATATTCAGCTGATTGTCAAGGAGGGCGGCAAGGCGTCCATCCAGGTGATTGACGATGGTGTTGGTATGTCCGAAACCGATGCACGGCTCTGCTTTGAGCGTCATGCCACATCAAAAATTCGCGTGGCCAACGATTTGTTCGATATCCGAACAATGGGCTTCCGAGGCGAGGCTTTAGCTTCAATTGCTGCTGTTGCCGAGGTTGAACTGAAAACTCGCAAAGCCACCGATGAACTTGGAACCCAAATCCAAATAAATGGCTCCGAGCTGGTTGCTCAGCAACCCGTAAACTGTGCAGTAGGCACAAACTTCACCATTAAAAACCTATTCTACAATGTTCCTGCGCGCCGTAAATTCCTTAAGGGAACATCCATAGAGCTAAAGCATATAATTTCCGAATTCCAAAGGGTTGCGCTGGCATACCCCGAAATAGCGATGAGCCTTACGCATAATGGCGCAGACATTTACAGGCTCAACGCATCTACACTAAAACAACGAATTGTTGGATTATTTGGGAAAGCAATCAACTCTCAGTTGCTCGATATCACTACCCAAACCACCATCGTAAATATTGATGGTTTTATTGGTAAACCCGAGAGTGCCAAGAAAAGCCCAGGCGAGCAATTCTTCTTTGTGAATGGACGATTTATGAAGAATCCATTTCTAAACCGTGCGGTTATAAACGCCTACAACCGTCTTTTACCCGCCGAAAGCATTCCAACCTACTTTATTTACCTTGATATTGACCCCAAAACCATCGATGTAAATATTCATCCTACCAAAACTGAAATTAAGTTTGAGGATGAACGTATGATTTGGCAGATACTTCATGCAGCCGTTAAGGAAACGCTAGGGAAATTTGCTGTTGTGCCATCTATCGATTTTGATAGCGACCCAGGGTTTAGCATTCCGTTTTTTCCTAAAAACGCACCGGTTACCCCTCCCGAGATAGAGATTAACCATAATTTCAACCCTTTTGAGGATGAAGGAAAGAAATTTTCCGGTGGAAGTTTCTCTGCAAAACCACAAAAGCAGAAAAGCGCTGAGGGTTGGGAACAACTTTACGAGGATAAACCCGCCGAAGAGGAACCAACACAATTGACGATGCAGACATTCGCATCGAAGGGTTTTGATGATGCCCCTGCTGAAACATCGGCAAAGTTTTACCAAGTCAAGGGCAAGTACATTTTAACCACAGTAAAATCGGGGTTAATGGTTATTGACCAGAAACGTGCACACGAACGGATTCTGTTTGAGCAGTACTTGGAGAGCCTTACATCGGAGCATAATATTGCTCAACGCGAGCTTTATCCACAAACCTTGGAGATGAGCGCTCAGGACTTTGCGTTGATTATGGATAATCAGCAACAACTGTCGCAAATGGGGTTGGAGATTAGCAATTTAGGACACAACACAATTGGAATAAATAGCCTTCCGGCTAATCTAAAATCGGCTGATCCGCTAAAGTTGATTGACGATTTGCTGATGGAGATAAAGGAAAACCAGTTGTTACCATTCGACGATGCCAAGCAAAAAATTGCCGCATCGATGGCAAAGGCTGCTGCAATTGGATATAATAGAAATCTTTCTGCATTTGAAATGCAGGAATTAGTTGATAAACTGTTTGCCTGCAACCATCCAAACTTTTCGCCCGATGGCAAAAAAGTGCTAACAATTATTGAGATGGACGAGTTGGATAAAAAGTTAAAGTAAACCTTTTAAACAAAGTATTTGTTTTAATTTGATTAAACTGAAAACTGATGAACTATAGCGAAAGAGGTTTTATGAGCAGTATGCCGCCTGTGGTGAAAAACCTGATTATTATAAATGTAATTATGCTCCTTGTTGCCTGGGTGGCCGAAACAACATTTCAGGTAGATTTAAATAGAATATTAGGATTGTACTCTCCTAACTCGCCCAGCTTTAGGCCATACCAGTTTGTAACGCATATGTTTATGCACGGTGGATTATTCCATCTTTTCTTCAATATGTTTGCGCTTTATATGTTTGGCCGAATACTTGAGCAGGTTTGGGGCGGAAAGAGGTTTTTAATTTACTACTTGGCAACAGGCTTGGGTGCTGCAGCCATTCATCTTTTGGTAAACTACCTTCATTTACATTCAATTCAGAACGATGCCATTGCAATGCTTAATACACCTTCGCCACAATCCTTTGCAGCATTTGTAACCAAACATTTTCCTGATTACTACGACCAGGTTTACACAAAATTCTTAGACAATTGGTTTGCATCGCCCAATAACCCAGTTTTTATTGAGCAAGCATCAATCTATACAAAACAACTAATTCAACTCCAGTTGGAGATTCCAACCGTTGGAGCATCAGGAGCGGTTTATGGTGTGCTTCTAGCATTTGGTATGCTTTTCCCAAATACAATTCTAATGCTACTAATTCCTCCAATTCCTATTAAAGCAAAATGGATGGTAATTATCTATGGAGGTATTGAACTTTTCCTTGGATTAACACAGCCCGGCAGCAATATTGCTCACTTTGCGCACCTTGGAGGTATGATTTTTGGGTTTATACTGATAAAGTACTGGCGTACACGTAAGGATATGTTCTATTAGAAAAATTTATGCTAAATTTACTATAAACAGGTATAGTCTATGAGCATTTACAGCGAGTTAAAAGATTCATTCCGTTTTGGCAGTAACCTTACCAAGTTAATCTATATAAACTTGGCGGTATTTCTTATTTATAATTTAATCAGAGTTTTCTTTTTCGTTGGGGGAACACCAATAGGAAGTTCTTATGCCTATCTACTAGCTGTCCCTGCCGATTTTGCCAGTTTAATAATTCGTCCGTGGACTATTTTAACCTATATGTTTTTCCACGAGGATTTTCTGCATATTCTATTCAATATTCTTTGGCTTTACTGGTTTGGTCAGCTATTCCTGATGTTTCTTTCGCAAAGGCAAATTGTTGGCGTGTATGTGCTAGGGGGCATTTCGGGGGCAATCCTATTTATTTTGGCCTATAATTTTGTGCCAGTTTTCACAACTGAGACAGCCGTAGCAATTGCCCTGGGTGCATCGGCATCGGTGTTGGCAATTGTTATTGCAGTATCAACCCTAAAGCCAAACCATACCATTTATTTGCTATTCCTTGGCCCTGTTAAGTTAAAATACCTTGCTCTGGTAACAATTCTAATTGATATAATAAGTATTCCCGTTTCAAATGCTGGTGGACACATTGCTCACCTTGGTGGTGCGCTATTCGGATTTCTTTATATAAAAGCATTGGCTAAAGGCTGGGACTTAACATATCCTTTCAGCTGGTTCGAAGGTTTGGGTAAATTCAGCTTTAAGAAGAAATCAAAGCTAAAAGTTGATCATCGCTCGGCCAACCCCGATCACGATTACAACTACCGTAAGGTTCAAAAACATCAAAATATCGATAAAATTCTTGATAAAATCTCGAAATCGGGCTACGACAGTTTAACTAAGGAGGAAAAAGATACGCTTTTCAGAATGAAAAACGACTCAGTGAATTAATGCTACGGAAAATTCTCCATAACCTGCTGTTGATAGGCAATATTATAGTTGCCCTTGGTTTAATTTCCTGCTATTTATCTGTTTACATTAGCCCTGCGGATTTTTGGTTTCCAGCAATTATTGGATTGCTCTATCCTTTTTTTCTTTTAGCAAATCTTGCCTACCTAATCTACTGGATTTTCCGTTGGCGCTGGCTTTTTGTTATTCCATTGGTGGCTATTGCTATGGGAGCAAACCATCTGAATGCTTTTGTGCAACTTCCATTTGGCAAAGGTAAAAACGAGAAAAAGGCCAACCTAAAGGTGATGTCATACAATGTCAATCTTTTCAGGCTTCAATCGTGGTCCAAGACAAAGCCAACACATAATGAGGTTATTAAGTTCATCAAGGAGAATAGAATTGATATCGTTTGTATGCAGGAGTTCTATGTGAGGGAGAATAAATTCACGGAGGAGCAGGCCAAGGAACAACTTGGAATGCATTCACATATCAACTTTATACTTCAGCGTAAGCAATCGGGGTATGGAATGGCGATATTCTCAAAATATCCAATTGTTGATTCTGGGGAGATAATTTTTGAGAATTCTTTTAACTCTTGTATTTACGTCGATATCAAGGTGAATAACGATACAATCCGCGTTTATAACAACCACCTCCAATCGTTACGGTTAAAAGAGCGAAACTTTAACTTCCTTCTTAAAAGTGAGTTTAGGAATGAGAGCAACAAGTACAATGAGCTAAAGGATATTCTGACAAGAGTTCACGATGCTTTCGACAAGCGAGCATTTCAGGTAGATAAGGTGGCCAAGCATATATCCAACTGTAAGTATCCTATAATACTTTGTGGCGATTTTAATGATTCTCCAATATCATACACATACGAAACATTAACACAGCGCCTTAACGACTCCTATAAGGAGGCTGGTGTTGGGTTGGTTTACACGTATGCAGGATTGTGGCCATCGTATAGGATCGATTACATACTACATTCCAAGCACTTTGAAACAATAAAGTTTTACAGTCCAAGAATAAACTACTCGGATCATTACCCCGTAATTGCCACATATTTATTCAAGAAACGATAGATTATGCCGTTGTAAATTGGTATCTACCAAGGAAGATTATCCAAATCGACATTACCTCCAGATATAATAACACCTACCCTTTTATTCAGAAAGTTATCAGGGTGCTGCATTATTGCCGCAATTGGCACTGCCGACGATGGCTCTATAATAATTTTCATCCGCTCCCAAATCAACCGCATTGCAGAAACTATTAATTCCTCATTTACAGTAAAGATTCCGTCACATTTTTCGGATATAATTTCATAGGTTAATGGACAGAGAGATGTCAGTAGTCCATCAGCAATGGTTTTTGGGTTGATGGAAGGATAAATGGTTTTATCGCGAAGCGAACGGTAAGCGTCATCGGCATTTTGAGGCTCAGCGCCAAATACTTTAATTGATGGATTTTTCCCTTTAACGTATGTTGCTGTTCCGCTAAGCAAGCCACCTCCACCAACTGGCGCAATAACTATATCGAGGTTCGCAATCTCCTCCAACAACTCCAGCGAAGCGGTACCTTGTCCGCAAATAACATCAAAGTTGTTGTAAGGATGAACAAAAACAGCACCAGTCTCCTTTTGAATTTGGGCTAAAGTTTCTTCTCGTGCCTGTTGAGTTGGAGTACAAAAGGTAATTATACCACCATATCCCGCCACTGCCTTTTTCTTAATACTTGGAGCATTCTCAGGCATTACAATATATGCTGGAACTCCCCTTTTCTTTGCCGCTAAGGCAAGAGCCGCAGCATGGTTTCCGGAGCTATGTGTTGCAACGCCACGCTTAGCGTCTTCATCGGTTAACCGCAATACAGCATTGGTAGCTCCACGGAATTTGAATGCCCCTACTTTCTGAAAGTTTTCACACTTTAAAAATAATTCTGAACCAAGTATGGCATTTACATTTTCTGATGTTAATGTTGGGGTTTTATGTATATGATTCTTTATTATCTGATAGGTAGACTCTACATCAGAAAGACGTGGATGATATTCCATTATTTTTTTGATTTTTCGACCTCCAATTTCTTTTTCGCCTTGTAGTTCTCGTATTCTTTCAGAATTCTTTCGCGAATTTCGTAATCCGAAGATTTTAGGATGAACTCGTTCTCTATCCCAATTTGTCCCATAAACTTATATAATTCATCGCCTTTTAAATCCGTTAATTTTTGGATTAACCCAGGGTTGTACTTTTGGTCGATTATTCTCCTTTCCCTTTCTTTGTCAATAAGTTCAGCCAACTTCTCATTTTGTTTTGAGTACCAGTCTCGTCCAAAAGAGGCTCCCGATGTAACACCTGGCAAGTTTTGCAAATCCATTCCCCTAATAATTCTCATGAAATAACCCTGAAGTCTCATTAATTGCGCTTCTTCTTTGTTTTTAGGGAGTTTAAGACTAGCAAATTCTTTTAGAAATTTTTCGTACGTGGAAAATCTAGATATCTTCACCTCTTTGATTTCGTAAACTTTGGGGGCTAAAGGTATGGGGTAGAATAAAGTATCGGACTTGAATTGCCCCCAGCTAAGAATCTCTTTGGAGTTGTATCCTATGGCTGTTATTACAATACTATCGCCAAATCCAACGGGTAAATTCAAGTAGCCGAGTAAATCAGATATTACACCAACATTTCGGGTTAAATTAATGATATGAGCAAGACCAACAGGTTCCTGTGTTTGTGAATCGACAACTCTAAAATTAATATTCAAAGATGTGTCCTTAAAAGTAAGGATTGTTTGTGCTGATAATTTCCCAGCCAGTAGAATCATCAACACTAATAATATTCCTCGGAGAGTTTTCAAAGTGTTAGAATTATTTTAAGCCAAAAATAGCAGATGCGAACAATAATCCTACTCAATAATACAAGTTTAACCTATTTTAACCGCAAAGTCAACTAAAAGAGGATTAATATCTACCACGTAGATGATGAAAATTTATTGAAATAAAATATTGAGTCGTTTACGCTACAATTTACCCTAACATTAAAGTACTCTTCAATCATTTCAACCTTGTTTGGAGCATTATAGAATTTGATTTGTGTTGCAACAGGGAATTCGTCAACCATATCGTATTTAGAGAACTCTACTTCCCTGTAAGTTGAGTCTGTAACTCTTCGCATCTTTAGGAATAAAAGGCTCTTAGCATCCACCCAAAAACAAAGTTTTGTACTATCCCCAACTATCCAAGCAGATTTTCCATTTAAACTTACTTCATTTATTCGGGTTAAGTCATAGCCCATTCGCTCTGCCTGTTCTATGATTTTTTTTGGGTTTTGTGTGTTAACATCAAGCCCAAGGATTATTAAATCGTGTAATTTTTCGATCTTCTTTGCTAGTGTGTCTCCTTGGAAAATGTAAAGCGAGTCGTTGCTGAAAATCATTCCGTTCCCAGAGTTCCAGTCGGAAAATTTGAGAATAAGATTCCCTGGCGATTTATATGCTTCGTGCCAAACATCCTCCGAGACCAATGTGTCATTCTTATAATGATAAACTTTTTGCGAAAAGCATAGGGTTTGGTAGAATTTCTGAGAATGCTTTTGGTGCATCATTTCAATTAACTCTGTTCCATCGTTTGGCTTGTTGCAGGAATACAATAATAACATAGAAAAGCCGAAAATCAATAAACGTTTCATTTTTGTAATTTATTTTAGATAAGTACTAAGCCAATTGTCCATTTCCCAGGTGGCGTGGAGTATAGATTGACGAGCCCTGTAGCCATGACTTTCAAATGGGAGTATTACTAATCGGGCAGTGCCACCGTGTCCCTTTATTGCCGCATATAGCCTTTCGCTTTGCAGCGGGAAAGTGCCGCTATTGTTATCGTTTTCACCATGAATCAGTAGGAGTGGTTCGTTAATCTTATCGGCGTTCATAAATGGCGACATTGCATTGTAAACATCTGGTGCTTGCCAGTAGGTTCGCTCCTCATTCTGGAAGCCAAACGGAGTAAGAGTTCTGTTGTACGCTCCGCTTCGAGCAATTCCTGCTGCAAATAAATTGGAATGAGCCATTAGGTTTGCAGTCATAAATGCGCCATAAGAGTGACCTCCAATGGCAACTCGCTTTGGGTCTGTAACGCCCATCGATACTAAAGTATCAATAGCCGATTTAGCATTATCAATCAGTTGCTCAATAAAAGTATCGTTGGCCTCTTTACCATCTGTGGCAATAATTGGCATCGATATATTATCAAAAATAGCGTATCCGCGAGCAACCCAGAGCACAGCGCCAAGCCGCGAAGGGCGAATAAAACGGTATGGCGATCCTTTTATTTGACCTGCATGGCTAGCATTCACAAACTCTTGGGGGTAAGCCCACATTAATGTAGGGAGTGCTTTATCGCCTTTTTTGTAACCCACAGGTAAGTACAGTGTACCTGTTAGTTGCACACCATCGGATCGTTTATATCGAATGACCTCCTTGGTTACATCTTTTAACGATGAGTAAGGATGTTGAAAAGAGGTTAGCTGAGTCAATGTTTTCTTTTTAGGATTTCTAACAAAGTAGTTGGGCTGTTCTGTTGTTGATTCTTTGGAAGTAATAAAGGTTAAGGTTGTTCCATTGATAAAATCAACAAAATACTCGTATACTGGCGCTTGCGATTGCCATATATGTGTTGCCTTTCCCTTTACTAGATTGTATTCGTCTAGGAATGGTCTATCGCCTTCAGTTGAAGCACCTGTCCCAGCAAGATAAAGCCTTTGGTTTGATTTATCGGTTAAAAGAACCTTTCTGCCAAAACTATTAGTTGTTGAAATGAATCGGCCAGGGTCGCTGTAACCATCCTCGTACGACCTATCCCATAGTGTTTTTGGATTTTCGTTAATTTGATTTGGGTTGATTACTATGCTTACAGTTCTTCGGTTGCTCCACCATCGGCCATGCACAATGGCAAAATCATTCCAGCCCCAGTCAATTCCAGCAAAACGGGTATCCAACTCAATAACTTTCAAAGGATTTCCTCTGAATGGAGCATCTAAACAAAATAACGCATCTCTAAATTTGCTTTCCTTTTTTTGGTCTCCATCGTCCTGCGCTTCAACCCAAAATATGGTGGAAGGTTTGTCGGCCCTCCAAAAGAAAGAACGTGCGCCTTTGCGAACAGCGCTAAATCCTTGGGCAATATCATCGGCCAAAGGTAATTCCGCTAAACGTTTAATGAGATTACCATTGGAGTCGAGAATTTGAAAATTAGTAGGGAATAACTCTGCGGGAACCAAGTACGAGAAAGGCCGAACCAATTGCTCTGTTAAAATATAGTTTCCGTCGGGCGATGAATCAAAATCACTGTAAATGGCTCTATTGCCCAACTCTGTAACTTCACCTTGTAAATCAACCACAGACAATTGCGAGGTGCAGTAGTACTCAAACAACATCTCGTCCGATGGTTTTTTGAGCAAGTCCTGATAGGTGCGGGCGCTTGTTTTCTTCCCCGATGTTTGTTGTACTGATGGACCCAAAGGAAGTTCACTTTCAGTTGGTTTCCTTAAACCATCAACAGAGGAAACATATAACAAAGTTTTGCTATCGGGCAACCACTGAAATGCCGGAGATATTAGTGATTCATTCAATTTATCTGCAATTTTATGCACAATGCCATCGCTCACGTTAGCTACCCATAGTTCAATGGTGTTTGCAAAGTATATGCTAAAGGCAATATACTCACCGTTGGGCGACCATCGAAAACTTGTAGCAATGCCATTTGCAGGAATTCCCGTAATGGGTTTGGTTTTATTCGTTTTGAAATCAACAATTTCAAACTTTGAATATGTCCTAGGATTGCTTGCGCCGTAGTTATTTGGGTTAATTCTAACACCTGCAATCTTTAATTCGGGCTGGGCTAGTTCTGCTAAGTCGGGCATATCCGTAGGATAAGCCAAGAGGTAGTGATTTTTATTAGGGCTTATAGAGAATACTGGAGTTGTAGGCGCATCCAAAAGTTCGAGAAGTTCCTTGGCCGGCGTTTGATATCGAACAAGTTCCTGTGCATTAACCTGACTAATCAAGAATACTACTGATGATAAAAGAATAAGTTTTCTCATTAGGTGTGGTTTTGGTTTACAAGTTATGTCTAATGCCATTTTGACAATGAAAAGAGACTTAGGTTTATTTAGTATTCATTGGATATTTTTCAACTAACTGCAATTTAAGCATAATTCAAACTTAAACAAAAACTCAAAATGTGTACATTTGTCCACAAACCAATTAGATTAATGGAGTCAATTCAGAAAATAGTTGAGCAGGTGTGGGAAAACCGAGAATTACTGGCTCATCAGGATGTACGAAAAACTATTGAACGCGTTGTTGAACTACTTGACAGAGGAGAACTAAGAGTAGCAGAACCAGTTAAAAATGGTTGGCAGGTTAACGAGTGGGTTAAAAAGGCTGTTATTATGTACTTTCCCATAAAGGAGATGAAAGTTATTGAGGCTGGCCCAATGGAATTTCACGATAAAATTCCGCTAAAATCAAATTACAAGCAACTTGGTGTAAGGGTTGTTCCGCATGCAGTTGCTCGCTATGGTAGTTATCTTGCTAAAGGTGTTATAATGATGCCGTCGTACGTTAATATTGGAGCATATGTGGATGAGGGTACTATGGTAGATACCTGGGCCACGGTGGGTTCCTGTGCGCAAATTGGTAGAAACGTTCATTTAAGTGGTGGTGTTGGTATTGGAGGCGTTTTGGAACCCGTGCAGGCTGCTCCTGTAATTGTTGAGGATGGGTGTTTTATTGGTTCCCGTTGTATTGTAGTGGAGGGGGTTCGGGTTTGTAAAGAGGCTGTTTTAGGTGCAAACGTTGTGCTAACTCAGTCTACAAAAATCATTGACGTTTCTGGTTCTGAGCCTATCGAGTATAAGGGCATTGTTCCCGAGCGTTCTGTAGTAATCCCAGGTTCTTACACAAAAAAATTCCCCGCAGGGGAATATCAAGTTTCATGCGCCCTGATTATTGGCAAGCGCAAGGAATCGACCGACAAAAAAACATCTCTTAATGATGCATTGAGGGATTTTGGTGTTAGTGTATAATTAATCTTCAAGCATAATTAAGATAAACCATTCAATGTATGCATAGGATTTCTGCTGTAATTATAACCTTGAATGAAGAAAAGAATATTGAGCGATGCCTACAATCATTGGTTGGTGTTGCTGATGAAATAGTGATTGTTGACTCCTATTCTGTTGATAATACCAAGGAAATAGCCCAAAATTATGGGGCTAAATTTATACAACATCCATTTGCAGGCTACCGCGATCAAAAAAACTTTGCGGTTCAGCAAGCATCTTTCGATTTTGTTCTATCCCTTGATGCAGACGAAGCTTTATCTGTTGATTTGAAAACTTCAATTTTAAAAGCAAAACAAAATTGGAATTATGATGCTTACGAATTCAATAGGCTAAACTATTGCTGTGGAAGTTGGATTAGGCATACTGCATGGTATCCCGATTGTAAAATAAGATTATTCGACAGAAGGAAGGGTGAGTGGAGTGGTGCAAATATCCACGAAACAATTAGAATGGAGAAAAGTGCAACGGTTGGTTTTCTTAAAGGTGATCTTTTACACTGGACTTATACTACATATGAGCAGTTGGTTGAGGTGATGAATAAATACAGCACCTTGTCTGCCAAGGAATACTTTAGGGTTGGTAAGAAGGCCAGTTTTGTAAAACTTGTAATTAGTCCTTTTTGGAGATTTATACATTCATACTTTATACGGGGAGGTTTTCTCGACGGGTATGCTGGTTTTTTCATTAGCGTATCCATTGCTAAGCTAAACCAACTGAAGTATTTGAAACTGTATCAACTTCATCAGGTTGCCAAATCCAAAGTCAGTCTTCAGAATCCAATGTTGGCTACATCAGGAATTCGTTTAGGTTTTGATGCAAAAAGGGCTTTCTATAATAAAAGCGGTCTAGGTAATTATAGCCGAAACCTAATTGACTCATTGGTACTGCTTGATAATTCCAATTCAATTATTCTTTTTACACCAAAAACGAAGAAGAGGATTTTTCTTAAATCAAATACAGAGAACTCAACAAGCATTGTTTCGCCCCAAAGAATTTACCATAGAATATTCCCTTCGCTTTGGCGCAGTAGACTCATTGTAAAGGATATCAAAAAACTGAAAGTAGATATATACCATGGTTTAAGCCATGAATTGCCATTTGGTATTAGAAAATCTGGTGCAAAAACGGTTGTTACTGTTCACGATTTAATATTTCTTCGTTACCCAGAGTTCTATGGTAAAATAAACGTTAGTATTTATAAAAAGAAACTTGTATATGCATGCAAAGTGGCCGATAGGATAGTTGCCATTAGCTCTCAAACCAAGGATGATTTAATCAACTTTTTAAACGTTTCACCATCAAAAATTGATGTTATTTATCAGAGCTGTGATGTGAATTTTCAGAAGAAGTTTTCCGAAGAGGAGTTGATTAGTGTTAAGCAGAAGTACGGATTACCCGAAAAGTATATTTTATATGTGGGTACTGTTGAGGAGCGTAAAAATCTTTTAAACATCGTTAAGGCACTTTGCGAAAAAAATATTGAATTACCTCTGGTTGTTATAGGCCGGAAAACAAAATACTTTCATAACGATGTAGTTCCATACATCGAGCAGAATAATGTAAAGAACATTGTGTTCCCAAGTTTCGTATCGAACGAAGATTTGCCAGCAGTTTATCAGGGCGCATTATGCTTTGTTTATCCTTCAATATTTGAAGGGTTTGGAATACCAATTTTAGAAGCGCTCACATCGGGAGTTCCGGTTATCACAAGTAAAGGGAGTTGCTTTGAGGAAACTGGCGGAAGCCATTCTTTGTATGTAGATCCCTATAGTCCTGAGCAAATTGGTGATGCTATCATAAGTTTAATGGGCGATGCTAACTTAAGAGAATTGATGGTGACTAAAGGTTACGAACACTCCAAGTTGTTTTTACCAGAACGAATTGCCGAAGAATTTATGAGATTATATCAAGATATTTTATCCAAAAACAATTAACTATGAAGGTTTGTGGGTTTACCATTGTCCGAAATGCTATAAAATATAGCTACCCTGTTATTGAATCAATCAAATCTATTTTACCATTGTGCGATCAAATGGTTGTTGCTGTTGGGAAATCCGACGATGAAACCCTGAACTTGATTAAAAGCATAAATGATGAAAAAATAGTTATTGTTGAGACTGTTTGGGATGATTCTTTACGAAAAGATGGCCTAGTTCTTTCTGTTGAAACTAATAAGGCCTTAGATGCTATTGTTGGCGAATACGATTGGTGTTTTTATATTCAGGCCGACGAGGTGTTACACGAAAAATATCACCCTGTTATTAAAGCCGAGATGGAGCGTTGGGTTAACGATAAGAATGTAGAAGGACTGCTTTTCAAATATTTACATTTCTGGGGAACATTCGATTATGTTGGTGTAAGCAGGAAGTGGTATAGGAGAGAAATTCGAATAGTTCGTCACGATTCCCGTATAAGGTCCTATAAGGATGCTCAGGGTTTTAGAAAGGACGATCGAAAGTTGAATGTGAAGTTGATCGATGCATATATTTATCACTATGGCTGGGTTAGGCCACCCGAAGTAATTATGAATAAAATGCGAAATTTTCACACCTATTATCACACTGGGCAAGATTTAGAGGCAGTGGTAAGCAAGGTTGATGATTTTGACTATTCCAGAATTGATGCAGTGCGAAGTTTTAGCGATACCCATCCTAAAGTAATGGAGGACTTGGTTAAGAGTTTGAATTGGCACGTAGAACTCGATGAGAGTAAGTTCAAGTTTAACCTAAAGGACACCATTTTGTATTGGTTCGAGAAGAATTTCGGATATAGGCTTTTCGAATATAAGAACTATAAAATCATATAAAGGATACAATTAGCCATTTAAACTTAATGTAACTATGATAACATGGCACTCAGGTAATAGAGATACATCTGAATCTTTATTTTCTATTATCATACCCCATGGAACAACCTTTCATTGCTAAAACTTTGTATACATAGCATTGAGAAGAACTCATCATTTAAACATCAAATTGTTATCCATGTAAATGAGGGTACCGATGGTACTTTGGAGTGGGTTCGTGAAATGGGATACGATTATACCCATAGTGAGGAGAATATTGGCATTTGCTGGGCACTAAATGCCTGTAGGGTGTTAGCCAAGACTGACTATTTTTTTTATTTAAATGATGATATGTATTTACTTCCTGAATGGGATTCACATCTTTGGAAGGAGATTGAAAGTATAAATCATAAGTTCTTCTTTTTATCATCAACCATAATAGAGCCAAAGCAATCGGCGCACAGGGAAATACTTTCTCCTTTTAACTATGGCGATTCTGTTGAAAACTTTGATGAGGCAGCCCTATTGCAGGATTATAAAACTATTCAGGGCTACGATTGGTCTGGAGCAACTTGGCCACCAAATGTAGTTCATAGAGATATTTGGGATTTAGTTGGAGGCTACAGCGTTGAGTTGTTCCCTGGGTTATACTCTGACCCCGACTTTTCGATGAAGTTATATGAGGCTGGTGTTCGTTTATTTAAAGGGGTTGATGCTAGTAGAGCATATCATTTTGGCTCTAAGTCTACCAAGAGAATTAAGATGAACGATGGTAGTAAGCAATTCCTTAATAAGTGGGGGATTACTTCGTCAGCCTTTACCAAATTCTTTCTTAGAAGGGGTGAGGTCTACAAAAACCATTCAGAAGATTCTTTAGATAAATCTTTCCGTAAAGCGTTGTTAAAAGGAAAACTTAAAAGAATTATTTGGCTGATGAAGGGCACCGGAAAGTCTGCTGGGAAATTCTCGTGGAACAGATTACTTAAATAGTATGACGGAACATATTAACGCATCCATAAACGTTCTTAAGTCTGGAGGGATAATTCTTATTCCTTCCGATGTTTGCTGGGAGGTTGCTTGCGATGCAACGAATGCTGAAGCATTGGAAAAACTAACCAAACTGATGAATATAGGTGTAGGAAACGTTACTGTTTTAGTTGATGTTTCGGGCAGAATCCCTTCCTATGCTTCGGATGTTCCAGATATCGCTTGGGATTTGATTGATTTATCGGACAAGCCGCTTAATCTTATTTTACCTAATGCAAAGAACTTGGCAAAGAATGCTGTTAAGGATAATGGGAGCGCTGAATACAGAGTGGTATATAACGAGTTTTGCCAACGTCTTATTAATCGGTTAGGCAAACCTATAGTAGCTATTCCTGCATGCACAAAGACTTGTAACTTCGACTCAATAGATAGTAAAATTAAGAGTGTTGTAGATTATATTGTTCCAGAGAGTTATTTTGCTCCCATTTCAAATAAATTGCCAGGTATTATTGCTATTGGCAAGAATGGAACAGTTAAAGTTATTCGAGAATAAATAGTAAAAGGCGAGATTATTCTCGCCTTTAGTTTTTCGCATCGCTGCGAAATATATAGTTGGTTAAAAGTGTTACTTGTTACGCTTTATGCTTCCAGAACCAACAACCTTAGCATCAATTCTTGGGTCGCCTTTAACCTCAATATCGCCGCTTCCAACAACCTTTGCAACAATTTCCTCTGCAGCCCAAATTTTAATATCTCCAGAGCCATTTACATTTGCTGTAACGCTTTTGCATGGCAGTTGGTAAACATCAATATCGCCTGAGCCATTGATGCTGTATTCTGCTTTATCCATGGTTTTAGTTCCACCAATGTTAACATCGCCAGAGCCATTCGATTTTACGGTTAGTGAGGTTGCCTCCAAGGAGCCTATTTTTACATCGCCACTACCGTTAATTTTAATTACTAAATCGTCAGTGCTTATAGCGGTTTTTGCAAGCATATCGCCAGAGCCGTTCAAAGAAAGTACATTAAATTTTGGTGCCCATACGTTTACAATAATCTTATCGTCGCTGCTCGACCAGCTGAACGTTTTGTCCTTCTTCTTCAGTTTTAGCATTCCATCCTCAACAAATATTTTCAGTTCATCGGTAATGTCCTTTGGGGCAATTAGTTCAACCTTGTATTCTGCCGATTGGTAAAAATTCACATTTGCTGAAATGCTGTTTTCAATTCCAGTAAATCCTGTAGCGTCTATTTTGGTTGCATTTTGCGCTTTGCTTTCAGTGAAAACTACTGCTAATAAAGCAACAAGGATTGTGAGGGATAATTTTTTCATGTGTTTATTTTTTAGTTGATAATTTATTCTAATTTTCATTAATGACTGGTTGCAGTTCTTTTTTGCTGCATCGGAATAATAATTTGTTTTGACATCCTTGATTATTAAGTTTTGGTTTATTCGTACTTTTGTAGGGTTTAACACCATTAACCATGAAAGAAGGAATGTTCCATCATATTGTACCTATCCAGATTCGGTTTAACGATATAGACAAACTAGAGCATGTTAACAACTCTGTTTACCAGCAGTTCTACGATCTTGGCAAGGTGGCCTATTTCGACGAAGTACTGGGAGAGCATATGGACTGGAGTATTGAAGGGCTCGTGCTAGCAAGCATTTCAATTGAATTCTTAATACCCATTAAACTTCACGATAGAATTGAAGTAAGAAGCAAGGTGTGTGAAATAGGCAACAAAAGTCTTAAGTTGAAACAGGAGATTGTAAATTTAACCACAGGACAAGTATCCTCTACCTCCAAGTCAATAATGGTAAACTTTAGCAACAAAAAGGAACATACTGTTCCAATCCCACAAAAGTGGAGAGATAGAATTATTGATTACGAAAAGGATTTAACTTTCTGAATAGAGGTCTATTAAACCTTCGGGAATTTCCATTAATAGAGTTTTCTTATCCACATCAAACTCTACAATTAAATCATCTGTGGCAGGTATAATAACCTCTTTTCCTTCGGGAGTTTTAATGTAGTATATTGAGTTGAGGTTAAACTCTTCGTAATCCTCAATTATTCCAACCGTTTTACCCGAAGTTGATGTAACGGTGTAGCCAACCAAGTCCTTTAGCTCAATATCGTCATCCTCGGGAATTAAATCCGAAGGAAGCATCAGTTTATGCCCAACAAGGTCGTCGGCTGA
>CAZTVY010000013.1:0-18157 GCA_964617235.1 uncultured Rikenellaceae bacterium
TGGCGTTCTCCATATCAAACAAAGGTGGCAATGCTTTAACTAAAGTGCAGCTTACAATTCTTGGTCAAAATTATATAGTTACCTCTAATACGCCTTTGTCAATAAAAGTCTTACCAAATTACAATTCCCCTCTAGAAATTGCCTGTAAAGCTTCATCAGTTGAGGAGGTTAGTTATTTCTTTATACCTTCTCCTGCACAGAATTATGAGTTCGAGTTATCGAATCGTGGAGGATTGTTATCTATAGTACTGATAAACATAGAAAGTGTAAAATTGGGGTTACTCCAAGGTGTTGACGAAACAAACATTGCCGAGAATCAAAAGAAGCAGGAGGAATTTAAAATAAATCGGAACAATTTAAGCCTTGGCTATAGTTCAGAAAAAGAGGGAGCAACAAATACCGTTCGCGATGAATGGTTGAGAAGAGGAGGGGAAATAACTTATCTTTCCGTAGGAGCAATGGGTACCTATTTCAGAATGGACATGGATGGTTACGGTACAATGAATGGTTTTGGTGGTGGTGCTTCTGCTGCCGTAAACAAAATAAATCTTGTTATTCCAGAATATAAGCCAGGTACATCTAAGTGGAGTTCCCTTAACTATGGAGTTGGAATGGATCTTCAAGTGTATGGTTCCACTTTTAGTATGGATGTAAGCGGTATAAAATCGGATATGAAAATTTCCAACTTGGAAATGCAAATAACCGGAAACATAGGATGGACTTGGGGGTTTGGAAAGTTTATTGATGAAGCAACATGGAAAGGAGTGGCAATTACTGCAAAATATCGTCCGTCTATAAGAATCACTTCAACCACAACAGAAACAACTATGGTAGTTATGGGTGATGAGCAAACAATATCATCGAGCGATGAAAGTACAAAGTTTAACGCAGGAGGTTTTGGATTTGATATCGATTTTAATAGTTTTAGCGCTAAAATGGAAAAATTAGCACCGAAGCCAAATTCAAAAGTTTCTTTTTTCTTTTTGCCTCCAATTGGCGAAAATCCTCTTTTCTTTTCCTTTAGCTATGGACTAACGTTTTATACTAAATAATACCATTATTTAATCATTATTTTGATTAAATCAGGTAGTAGGAAAACGCCCCTCTCCAACGAGCAGATAGAGAGGGGCAGCGTTTATTTGATTATCAAGACAACCTTTTTTAGTTATCATTTTATTTCATTTTTAACCACATACTATCAACTAAAATTTATTAATTTGCCTTTTTATTTAAATCTGAAAACCATGAGGAAGTTTCCTATTATTCTATTAATTTTCGTGCTGCCAAATTTCTTATCTGCTCAAAACAGGCCATTACAAGATGTTCGACGAGTTATAGTTACCAGCAAATACGAAATAAGGGATGGTAAGCGTACAGGAATTAGCATGGCTATTAAGCAAGAAATTAAGGACTCGCTCGATAGGGTTCATACCATTATTAATCGCGATTATGTTACACAACGCATAACTAGCCACACATGGCATACATTTAAAGGCAAACAAATTGTAAGAACCGATGAGTTTGCGAATGAACGGTTAAAATATTACAAACTATTTACTTACACTTCTGATACTCTTATCGATACAGAAACTATTTATATGGTTAGCCCTGACGATACAGCCTTCTATGTTAAGCTACAATACAAGTATAAGAACGGAAAACAGGTTCAAGTTAATGCTGTTGATTCAAAAGGCAAAACCGCATATTCCTTAAAATCTGTTTTTGATGGTAATGGAACAGAAATTTCCCGAAAAGTGAAAGTCAAAAAAGCCTTTGCTCCGCTCGATTCCATTATCGAAAGGACTATCTCTCCTTTATACGACTCCATAGGAAGAGTTTTGTCCGAAACAATTAAGATAAAATTTGCTGGTGGGAAAGTCCAAATCCAAAAGTTTAACTATGGCTATAATAAACTGGGATTGCTTACCAGCATTGAAGAATTAGACGAAAAAGGAAGTTTTATGTATAAAAAAACATTGGAGTATAACGATAAGGGAATATTAAAGTTTGTTTCCGTATACAACGCTAACAATGAATTAACAGAGTATTACGCAAAACGTTACGAATTATATCCTACACGCGATAGGCGAAATCAGATTATTGAATACTAGGAACATTTCAACACTTTTGATTGACTCTGTCAGGGTTTTAAAGCCCTGATAGAGTTTGTTGCTTATTAATATCTCCAATTTCGGACAAGACAAACAATTGTATTTTGCCAATATCGGACAAATAGTTCTTCTTTTTTTGTTGTAATTTACACACAAACAAGTTGTTACAGTTTTTGGCATTTATATTGTTTGTAAGTATTGAAGAAAAAATGTTCTTTTAAGTATTGAATTTTTCAACAAGCTAAAACTTTCGTCTAGCAAATATGACCGTTGGTCAATAATATAGAGATATACTGCATTAGCTTAATAACCTTTTAAACATCCCTCCGTAATAGTTGTTGATAAAACGTTAAAAAATAAACAAATGATAGATAGAGAGAAGGAAAGACAGGAAAAGGGCGAAAACAACAAACAACCGCCATAGTAGGCGATGGTTTTTTAGAGCGATTTAAGGTTTGCTTGAAAAATAAAGATCGTGCATAAGAAAAAACGAACAACAATAAAAGCCGATAAGCCCGGCACAAACAAAAGAAAATCAGTTTTTAAATTATAAACTTTAAATTTTAACACTATGAGAAAATCGACACTTTTAAACTTGGCTTTAGTTCTAATGGCCACTTTTATGTTTGCTAGTGCTAACGCACAAATTTATGTAGACTATAGCCAAGATGAGGCTACTGCTATGTATCAAACTGCTGGACGTACTTTCCGCTTGTACACTCTACCAGACCCAATTTATAGCCCAACCTATGTTGCTGCTACAAACTCAAACTTAGGCGCTAACTCTGAGTGGAGATTCGTATTTGCTGGTTTAACAGCAACCGCTCCAGTAGCAACAAACACATATGTTGCTCAAAACTGGGTTGAGTTTACTAATCCTGCAGTTGGCTCTTATACTGTAGATGTAAACGAGCGTAACACCTTGATTGGATGTTTTGATGCAACTCCTCGCACAACTACTATTAACGTTGTTGCTGCTCCTGTTGCTACAACTCCAACAGCTGACAACACAACATTCTGTGGCGACCAAGCTGCTCAAGCAATTGCTCTTAACATTACAGAAAATGTTCCTAATGCTCTTGCTTCTTATGCTTTCTCTATTTCAGAGGTTGTTGACGAAATTGATGGTTCAGGTACTCTTATTACCAATGTGTCTACAAATGCAGCTTTTGTTAACTTCCCATTAAATGGAAAAGCTAACCATGGTGATGAGATTGGTGGTACAACTCCAAACTTTACTTACTCTGTTAACTCTTCAGCTTTAGTTGTTAGCAACAATAACCGTACACGTTATACTTACACTTTCAACGAAGCTACTGGTGCTGCAACTGCAAACAATGGTATTATTTCTGCAATTAGCCACAAATCTGACTACGTTCAAGGATTGGTTTCTTATGCTTTCACTGACAGAACCGTTGTGTTTATTGTTAACCCAACTCCTGTTACTGGTCCAGTTTACCACATTCCAAATGCATTCAGATACTAATAGTTTAGTATAACAAAATTTCTAACCCTGACAGGCCTTAACCGCCTGTCAGGGTTTAAATAGATAAAAGATAAATTCATCCAAAAGGTTTGAAAAAATTTACCCAAATATTATTTATAAAAGTTTTGCTTTTAACCCTTGGAGGTTCAGCAGAGCTGTTGGCTCAAGGTTTACCAATGGCCTGCGTTGGAGTTACTGAACGGTATGGCGTTAAGGGTTTTAACGGTATTTCGGATTTCGATTGGGTTATAACAGATCCTAATGGTAATGTTTTACCATCATCATCCTATCAACTTTTGGCTCGAGGCGATTCAATTGATATTACTTGGGGCGAAGGGCTTATAGGCGGTATTTATACCCTAACTGTTACTGAGCATACCGATTATGGCTGTACAGGAGTACCCCTGTCTGTTAACGTTGTGCTAAATACACCCGAAATATTTTTACCAATATCCAATAACCTAAACGATAATATGGGCGTTTGCTTTGGTAGCATTGCCAATCTTGATCCTGGAAGTGGTTTCATTAATTACTTATGGCAAGATGGTAATACTAATCAGGTTTACTATACTGGTGAGGCAGGCACATATACCGTTAGGTTAGTTAACAACACGTATAATTGTTCTTACGATTCAACCCGTTTGGAAATTTGGGATCTACCAACTGTTGATTTGGGTAACGACACTGTATTGTTTGGAAACCAAACTTTAGAGTTAGATGCATACAACCCTGATTTTAGTTTTTACAACTGGAGCACAGGTCAAATTTCATCGAATATAACCGTTAGCGGAACCGATGGCGAGCAGAGTATATGGGTGCTTGTTACAGACATCAACGGATGTCAGAATTCCGATACGATTAATATTATAGCTGCCGATTACGGGAATTTATTTATTCCTAAAGCGTTTACACCCAATGGAGATGGATTTAATGATTTATGGGAGTTTCCTGCTGCAAAGGATACAGAAGGTAATTATTTTAGTGTAAATGAGTTTTTAGAGAATATTGATTTAAAGGTTTACAATCGTTGGGGAAAGTTAGTGTGGAAATCGAGTGGCTTATATAAGCCCTGGAATGGAAAAGATTTGGGAGGAAAAGAACTTCCGATGGATTCATACCACTTTATTATTGTGTTGAAAGTGGGCGGAAAGAGTTATGAGTACAAAGGGAGTGTAACTATTATTAGATAATGAGTGCTCTGACTTGATTAAGAGTACTTAGAGTTGGAGGATAACTTAAGGCAATTTATACATTTACAAAAGGCCAATGGAATTTATTCAAAGGGCCAAAAGAGAAAGAAATGAAAGTAGTAAGGCAAATAGGATTAATCGGAATAGTTGGTTTGATGTGTATAACTACAAAGGTTACAGCACAGCAGCAACCGCTATATAGCCAGTATATGCTCGATGCATATTTGGTAAATCCAGCCGTTGCCGGAGCCGAGGGCGTTACGGCGATAAACTTAACCGCAAGGCAGCAGTGGGCAGGCTATGCCGAGTCGCCCAAAACATTTGCCCTAAGTGCGCAAACACGAATTCTTAAAACTAGTTTTAGGAATAGAAGTCGTTTAATCAAATCAAGAGTAAGGCGACGTCGTCCTAGTGGAAGAGTTGGGTTAGGTGCTTTTGTTTTCAACGATAATAATGGTAGAATTCATAGGACGGGATTCCAAGGAACTTATGCCTACCATATTTACATGAGGGATTATCAGCTTAGTTTTGGAGCGTCGCTTTCTGCATTTCAATTTAAGGCAGACGTTACAAGTCAGGATGTAATGAATCCTGATGATCCTATGCTTCAGGGAAAAATTTCAAAGTTTGCTCCTGACGCAAATGTTGGAGTTCTGTTGAGCAAAAATAATTTTTACGCAGGTTTATCAGCCACATCACTATTCCAGAGTGCAATACAGTTTGGTGGAGGCAATTCCGAAGTCGCTTATAGGTTATTACGTCAGTATTATATTGTTGGAGGTTACCGATTTCAGCCCTATAGGAGCGATTTTGCCATTGAACCTTCAGTTCTATTTACCACTAATGAGCGATTCCAGTTTGGAACAGATTTCAACATAAAGGGCTACTACAAGAACGATTACTGGGCTGGGGTTTCAATTCGGTCGACAGGTGCTGTTGTAACAATGCTGGGTGTACGTTATCAGCAGTTTTACATTGGGTATGCGTTCGATTATAGTTTTACAGATGTTTCTGCCTTTTCCAGAAATGGCTCCCACGAGATAATGCTTGGAATGAAAATTGGCGATAGCGCCCGTAGGTACCGTTGGTTGAATAGATTTTAGGATATTTTGAATTAAAGGTTTAAAGGGAGATGTTTTTTGCATCTCCTTTTTTAATATTTGACCACAGATAACACAGATTTAATAAGTTTTCACAGATTGGTTAAATGCGATGGAACAATTTCAAAAAGATAATTTGTGTTTATCTGTTTAATCTGTGTCATTTGTGTTCCATTATTCCAGAACATCAACATTCAACTATAATTATTATCTTTACCAATTATCAATAACTAAAGTTATATGTTAGCATATATACACTGGAACGTAAATCCTGAGATATTCAGAGTTGGCCCGTTGGCTGTTCGTTACTATGGATTAATGTGGGCACTTGCCTTTTACCTTGGATATGTTGTTTTTAACAAGTTTGTCAAAAAAGAGGGATTAAAGGAGGGCTTTCTGGATTCACTCACCATGTATATGGTTATTGGTACTGTTTTAGGTGCGAGGTTAGGACATTGTTTATTTTATGAACCAGAGTACTACCTATCGCATCCACTGGAAATTTTAAAAATATGGCAAGGAGGATTAGCGAGCCATGGCGCAGCAATTGGTATTTTGGTTGCCTTATACTTATTTGCTCGCAAACAAAAGGTGCCGATGATTTATGTGGTTGATAGGGTTGTTATAACGGTAGCACTTGGTGGAGCGTTTATTCGTTTGGGAAATCTTATGAATTCAGAGATTTATGGGGTTCAAACATCGTTGCCTTGGGGATTTATTTTTGAACGCAATAATGAGCTATTCCCAAAACATCCCACACAACTTTACGAGGCATTATCGTACTTTTTAATATTCTTCCTGCTTTATTTTTACTACATTAAACAGGATGGAAAAACAAAAACAGGCTTTATTTTTGGTGTTTTTCTGATTCTGCTTTTTGCTGCTCGATTCTTAATTGAGTACGTAAAAGAACCCCAAGTTGAGTTTGAGAAAGCAATGGCTCTGAATATGGGACAGTGGTTAAGCGTACCATTTATTTTGGCTGGGGTTTTCTTCGTGGTTTACTCCTATCTAAAGCCCAATATTTTTATTCCAGTTCAGGAAAAGGGTAAAAAAAAGGAAAAGTAGAGAAATAGCTGAACACGGATAACACAGATTTGGCAAATGTTCACAGATCTGTGTTTATCTGTAGCATTTATGTCGTCAGTGTTCAAAATTTAGCGAAAATCCGCAAATCTGCGGGGAATTCTCTATTAACTGCGTTCCAGATCTTTCAGATAAACACTGCTCACAAATTCAACCGTTTCCGAAATAGGAGTGAAGTTAAACCCTATTCTACTTTTAATTTTATCCGACGAGTAGTACGTTTTACTAAAAGCCGATTTCATATTGGCCTTTGATACTGCGTTTCCTTTACCCGATAAAACTCCAAACAGATAAACAAGTGGGTAGGCCACATCAACAACCCAAGGACTTATTTTGATGCGGGGTGATTTTTTGCCCAAGCTTTTAGCTATTAAAGCGAATAGTTCTTGGAACGATAGGTTTTGGGAGTTCAAGACAAACCTTTCGCCGTTAATTGAACTGTCCTGCATAAGCAGAACCATTGCCTTGGCAACATCGCGCACATCAACATAACCTGTTACACCTTCGGTATAAAAAGGCATGAATCTCTTTACTTGAGAAAATAGTTGACCGCTCCCGTTCTCCCAGCGACCAGGGCCGAGAATAACCGAGGGGTTCACAATCACTACCCTAACCCCTTGCTCGTGAGCTCGCCAAGCTTCATTTTCGCCTAAAAACTTACTTTTGGCGTAAGCGCTTTGTCCTTTACTTTTTGTCCATTTGCAATCCTCCTCGGTTATGCCTTGAATGTTGGCTTCGCCAAGTGATGCCACAGAGCTAACGTGGCAGATGTTTGTTACACCGTTCTGCAAGCATGCATCAACAAGATTTGCAGTACCCACAACATTTGTTGTTCCAATTGCACTGGCTTGCGATGGATTAAAGGATACAATGGCCCCAGTATGGTAAACAGTTTCGATATTCGCAGTTGCGTTAACCAGCGATTCGTAGTCGAGCAAATCGGCATCAACCCACTCAATTCTGCCGTAGAGTTCATCAATGTTTTGTCTGTAAAGGCCAAATACCCATTTGACAAAATCGGTGGATGAGTTTGCACGTTTTGTGGCTCGTATTTTTTCGCCGTTCTTACAAAGTTCGTAAAGCAAATGCGAACCCAATAGACCTGTACCGCCTGTTACTAGTATCATTTTAGTTGATGGTTGATAGTTTTTAGTTGATTGAAGAAGAAAAATGCTGTCCCATTTAGCCTTTAAAAACTAAATCCTTGCTCCAAATTATTTTTTTACCGAAGCCCAAGCGGTTGTCAGTCATCTTGATGTATGTGAGATCCACAACCCAAAGATGTGTTTCCATAAGCATGGCAATAGGGAAACGTTTTAGGTAAGCCTTTCGGGCTTTATCATGAAGTTGATCCTGAGGTTGGCTAATGATTCCCTGAAACTGGATGCCCTGTATTTTACCAATAATGCTGGTTTCGAGCACAATGCTCCCTGCTACGTAAATATTATGGCTTGCTTGCTGAATGTGTTTTGTATCGAAATTGGAGGTAAAAACAAGGCTATTTTCCTCCTCTAGGTAAACATAAAAACAGTTGGCGCACCAAGGCTCTTCGCTAAAGCTGGTGGCAAGAGTAAGTACGTGATGCTCGTTTATAAAATCAACTACTCGTTTCTCTGGCAAATTGCTCATGGTAATGCGTTATGTGTTACAAAAGTAAGAAAAAAGTTTAATTGAACACGGATAACACAGATCATAAGAATAACCACAGATTTAATATATTTGTAGTATGAGAAAGCAATCGAATGTTAGTTGGATTTTGCTCGTAGCACTTGTTGTAATGTGGATCTTAATGATTCAGGTTGTTCCGCGTTTTTTGCCTTTCGATTTTAAAAGAATAGATGTTGTTGGAGTATCCATCCATTCGGATTACCTAGTACATGTGTTGCTTTTTTTTGCATTAGTATTACTTGTGAAGTTTCTACGCTTAAAAATGAAATTAAGTATCTTAATATTTTTAATGTTGTTGGTTGCTATTATTGCAGAGGTAATACAGATTTATATACCGCAAAGGACATTTAACTATTTTGATTTAATTTCCAATGTTTCAGGGGTTTTGCTCGGATTTGTTTTTTGGATTTTTGGAGAAAGAGTTTTAAAGAAGAAAAAGGTTCTTAAAGGCTATAATTAATATATCGAAAAATGAGAATTTTAGTTACCGGTGCCGATGGTTTTATAGGTTCGCATCTTACCGAACTTCTACTTGAAAAGGGGTTCATCGTTAGAGCATTATCGCAGTATAATTCATTTAATTACTGGGGTTGGCTGGAAGATATAAATCCATCAAGTAAATTGGAGGTTGTTACAGGAGATATTAGAGATCCCTTTTTCTGCGAAACAATCTCCAAGGATGTAGATATTATTTTTCACTTGGCAGCGCTTATTGCAATTCCTTTTTCTTATAAAGCTCCGCAGAGCTACGTGGAGACAAATATTACTGGCACTTTAAACATCTGCAATGCCGCTTTGAATAATTCCGTAAAAAGGGTACTGGTTACCTCTACTTCCGAAGTATATGGAACTGCACAGTATGTGCCTATAGATGAGAAACATCCCAAGCAGCCACAGTCGCCTTATTCTGCATCAAAAATTGGAGCCGATGCTATGGCCTTGAGTTTTTATAACTCCTTTAAACTTCCGGTTACAATTGTTCGACCATTTAACACGTATGGTCCACGACAATCGGCAAGGGCTATTATTCCAACAATTATCACTCAAATTGCATCGGGGGTTAAAGAGATTAAACTGGGTGATGTTCGACCAACACGCGATTTCAACTATGTTAAGGACACCTGTTCTGGGTTTTTAGCAATTGCCAACGAGTCAAAAACAATTGGAAAGGAGATTAATATTGCCTCAAACTATGAGATTTCCATGGCAGAAACGCTTAACATTATTAAGGAAATTATGAATAGTGATGTTAATTTTATTACCGATGAGCAACGTATTCGTCCTGAGAACTCTGAGGTTTTCAGGCTTTGGGGTGACAACACTTTGATTCGTGAGCTAACCGGATGGCAGCCAAAGTACAACATTCGAGAAGGACTTAAAGAAACCATTGAGTGGTTTATGTCTGCCGAAAACATTAAAAAGTACAAGGCAAATCTTTACAATTTATAGATAAATAGTACTAAAGTGGATAGCAATTTTAGCAATGTGCTCAAATTTATTAGAGAGCTTTACAGTACGCCAGCAGGCTTTATACCGCTTCATGCTCCAGTATTTTCTGGTAATGAAAAAGCGTATCTCAATGAATGTATCGACACTACATTTGTTTCTTCGGTAGGAAAGTTTGTTGATACGTTTGAGCAGGAAATGGCAAAGTTTACTGGTTCGGCCAGAGCTGTAAGTTGTGTTAATGGTACAAATGCACTGCATTTAGCGTTAAAGTTGGTTGGAGTTGAGCAAGAAACCGAAGTGTTAACTCAACCGCTTACCTTTATTGCCACTGCAAATGCAATAAGTTATTGTGGCGCAAGGCCAGTATTTATTGATGTAGATATTGATACGCTTGGTCTTTCGCCCGTGGCCCTTAAAAAATGGTTAGAGGAAAATACTGTGCTACTAAAAAACGGCCAATGCCCAATTAATAAAAGCACAGGTAAACATATTACGGCTTGTGTGCCAATGCACACCTTTGGTCATCCTTGTAGAATTGAAGAGATTGTGGAGATATGTAACACTTACAATATCCCAGTAGTTGAGGATGCTGCTGAGAGTTTGGGTTCCTACTACAAAGGCAAGCACACTGGGAACTTTGGTAAAGTTGGGGTATTAAGTTTTAATGGAAATAAAGTGCTTACAACCGGGGGTGGAGGAATGCTTTTATTTAATGACGAGCAGTTGGCCGCAAAAGCAAAGCACCTAACAACACAGGCTAAAGTACCACACCCATGGGAGTTTAACCACGATGCTGTTGGCTTTAACTACCGAATGCCAAATATTAATGCTGCATTGGGACTTGCCCAATTGGAACAGCTCCCTAAGTTTTTAGAATCAAAAAGAAATATTGCTGAGGCGTATAAGTTATTCTTTAGCGAGTTTAAATCAGTGGATATTAATTTTGTAGTGGAGCCTACTAATTCGAAATCAAACTATTGGCTCAACAGCGTTTTGCTTGGTTCAAAGGGGGAGCGCGATGAATTTTTAAAGTATAGTAACGAGAATGGAGTTATGACTCGCCCTGTTTGGACATTAATGAACAAACTCCCAATGTTTTCCGATGCTCAATGCGGCGATTTAAAAAATGCTGAGCACATTGAGGACAGATTAGTAAATTTACCCAGTAGTGTTATCAAATAAATAGCAGAACAATGGATACTTTGCATAAAGGGATTGTATTGGTTGGGTATTCGGGTCACTCTTTTGTTGTTGCGGATATACTAACCCAGTTAGGTTACAGAATAGAAGGCTACCTTGATAAGGAGCCTGCACAGAACAATCCTTTTAGTATTCCATATTTAGGGTTTGAGGGGAATGACTCGGATTTAAGAAAAATTGCAGGACTAATGGTATTCCCTTCAATTGGCGACAATAAAATTAGGGAAAAAGTATTTGAACAATTAATTAGCCTTGGCTTTAGTATACCGAATGCAATTTCGCCAAGAGCCAATGTGTCAAGTTACAGCAAAGTTGAGGAGGGTGCTTTGGTATGCCAAGGTGCTTGTATTAATGCTTTTGCTAAAATAGGCCAAGGAGCCATTGTAAATACTGGTGCAATAGTTGAACATGAGTGTAATGTTGGCTCTTTTGCTCATATAGCGCCGGGAGCAGTTCTTGCGGGCAATGTGAGTATTGGAGAGGGGAGTTTTGTGGGTGCAAACTCAACTATAAAGCAGGGTGTTGAAATTGGACGTAATTTAATTATTGGTGCGGGCTCGGTAGTGATTAATAATATTGCAGATAGTGGCATTTATGCAGGAAATCCTGCAAGGAAAATAAAATAGAGATGGAAAGTTCCTATAAAAAAAGAGTTATTAGCCCCGAAGCATCCTTGTTGGACGCATTTAAAAGGATGGATATCCTAGATAAAAAGTTACTGATAGTAGAGGATAGCAATCAGTTTATTGGATTGCTTAGTGCTGGCGATATTCAAAGGGCAATTATCAATAATATTCCGCTAAACTCAAAGGTAAAAGAGGTTCTTCGAAAGGAAATTAGAATAGCCGGTCCGCACGATGAGTTTGAGAAAATTAAGCAGATGATGCTCGATTTTAGAATGGAGCTTTGTCCTGTAGTTGATAATAACAGAAGAATTGTAAAGGTTTACTTTTGGGAAGATGTGTTCTCCGAAAAACAGAAGGTTCCTATAAACCAGTTTAACCTTCCAGTAGTAATTATGGCCGGGGGGGTTGGTTCTAGGTTGAAGCCACTAACCAATGTATTGCCCAAGCCTTTAATTCCTATTGGAGAGAAAACAATGCTTGAGGAGATTTTCGACAGATTTGCTAGGCATGGCTGCAAAAAGTTTTACATATCGGTTAACTACAAAGCCGAACTCATTGAGTACTATATTCAACAGCAAAAACTACCATTTGAAATAGATTTCTTCAAAGAAGATAAGCCAATGGGAACGGCTGGTAGCCTATCGCTACTTAAGAGTAAGATTAAGGAAACATTCTTTGTTAGCAATTGCGATATTATAATAGAAGAAGACTATTCGCAGATTTTAGACTACCATAAAAAGAACAAGAACGAAATTACGCTGGTTGCAGCATTAAAATCGATGCCTATAGCGTATGGCACCATTGAAACAGCCGAAAATGGACGTTTAATAAAACTTGTCGAAAAGCCGGAGTTAACTTTTAAGATTAATAGCGGAATGTATATTCTGGAGCCACACTTAATTGATGAAATACCAAACGAGGAAAATTTTCACATTACGAATCTGATTGAAAAAGTCCTTGCCAGAAGAGGAACAGTTGGCGTATATCCAGTAAGTGAAAAATCGTGGAACGATGTTGGCGATTGGAGCCTTTACCGCCAGTTTTTAAAGTGATTTTTTTCCGCAGAATGGACAGAACACGGATGACACAGATAAAGCGGATAAACACAAATATTTGACAAAAGCATACTCCCCATTTTTTGCCAATCTAAAGGCAGCATTAATTCTTCTCCACTGTATAGGGAGGTGACAAAAGGTTGATGGTTAAGGATATTGATTGTTGGGGGGGGTATAAAAAGAGCATTACCATAACTATTTTTTCTGCAGATTGCGCGGATTATTGGCTTTTTGGTTATGAAAATTTGAAAGAATTAACCACAAAGGCACAAAAGATCACAGAGTGGCGCTAAGAAAACCTATTTATCCTTTTGCGCCATTGTGACTTAGCGTTCTTTCCCCGCTGATTTCCCTAATAACACAGAAAATTTCTACTCTGACTTTTTTAATAACTTATTTTCACAATATCTAACAGCCCGTGCAAATCTGTCCAACCTGCGCTATCGGTGTTCAATCTATTTTCTCGCAGATTTTGCAGATTCTCATCGGCTAGTCAATCTTTATCCCTTAAAAATGTTACTTTTGTATTACAAACCTTAACGAAATGCAAAGAAATATCAGAAAAGCACTTTTGCTGTTTGTAATAATTGCATCTATTACCTCGTGTAACAGGAAGGCGCAGTTACTATACCTTGGAAATGTTCAGAACGAGAAATTTAATGCAATTCAACCTCCAAAATATCTACTTAAGGAGGGAGATGTACTAAGCGTACAGGTTATTACGCAGGATGCCAACGTTAGCAAGTTGTTTAATAATGTTTCGGGAGGAAACTACTATAATGCTTACTCCAACGAAGCATCTGCCTATATAACTGGTTATTCCATAAGCGACTCGGGTTATGTTCACCTGCCGGTGCTTGGAAAAATTAAAGTTGCAGGGTTAACTATTAATGATGCCCAGGCTGAGATACAGAAAACCACAGAGCAATACCTTAAGGATGGAATTGTTATCCTAAAAATGCTAAGTTTTAAGGTAACTGTTATTGGTGAAGTTAAGCGCCCTGGAACCTACAACAACTATAAGGATTACTTAAACATTTTTGAAGCCATAGGTTTAGCTGGCGATTTATCGGACTATGCCGAACGTTCCACCGTTTTGGTTGTCCGTCAGACTAAGGATGGACTTAAAACAAGCAGAATAAACCTAAACGATAAAAAGATACTCGACTTTGAAGCCTTTTACCTTTTACCCAACGATATTGTTATTGTTGAACCACGTAAAGGAAAGGTGTTTGCAATGAATTCTCCGAACATATCTATTTTCTTGTCCGTTATTAGTACAGCATTACTAATGATGAACTTTTTGAAATAGCACAGATAATACCCCTGACTATAAAAAATATAATTCTTTTTAATTCAGGGTTATACATAATGCCTTTATGTATTGCAGGCCATAGGCTTTGTAACTGACAGGGCGAAGCTGTAAAAACATTTTTGGTTTGGAGGGATTGTTACGTTTTCCAACCGAGAGTTCAAAAACAAACATTTTACTATGACACCACAAAGCGACAGTAAGCATTATCTTCAAATTGAAGAGGAAACATTCGATTTCAAAAAGATATTCTTTCAGGTACTGGCCAATTGGTATTGGTTTGTTATTTCGGTTTTTGTAGGGTTGTTTATTGCTTACTTGGTTAACAGGTATTCGGAGCCAGTTTTCTCAATTCACTCATCAATACTTATTGAGGGCGCCGATGGGCGTAAGTATGGCCCAGGTGTTCAGGCTTTAATGCGTGAGATGAACCTTAATTCATCATCAAAAAGAATTGAGAACGAGATAGGTATACTTAAATCGTATTCAATTGCATATAAAACCGTTGAGGAACTTCAGGATTTTCATATTACCTATGTATCGGTAGGGCGACGCGAAATAAAAGAGAGCAAGCTCTATAACCGAGGACCTTTTGTTGTGGAATTCGACTCAACATCCGAAATACCCTACGGAGTGCCATTTTTCTTAACATTTACAAAAAAGGATGAGTTTAGCTTAGAAACGGCCATTGGCGAACTTAACGGGAACTATAAATTTGGCGACAGAATTAAAACCGAAACATTCTGCTTTACAATCAAACCCAGAGAAGACAGGGAGTATAAAGCCGAGCTTGTTAGCAAAAAGTTTTACTTTATCGCAAATAACCTAAATAATCTTGCTAAGGCATATCAGAGTAAAGTTAAAATAGACCTTAATAACGAAAAAGGCTCAATACTTACCCTTACCAGCGTGGGGTTTGTTGCCGAACAGGAGGCCGATTATCTAAATAAACTAATGGAGGTTTATATTAGGCAAAGCCTTGAGGAAAAGAATCGCACTGCAGAAAATACTGTAAAATTTATCGATTCACAGTTGAGCGAAATGTCGGACTCATTGAAACATGCAGAACAGCAGCTGTTAAACTTTAGAGTAAACAATCGGGTAATAAATATTTCGGCGGAAGGCTCGTTGCTTTTCGAAAAATTAAAATCGTTGCAGCAGCAAAAAGCAACCAACGAGCTTAACAGGAGGTACTACGAGTATCTTAAAGGATATATTAAAAGCAGGGCAGACTTAAGGGATATTGTTGCACCTAACGCATTGGGGATAGACGATATCCAGCTTGCATCAATCCTAAACGAAATCAATAATACCTATATTCAACGCGAAGAGCTGTTGCTTACCACAATGCAGGGCAGCACGGTGCTACAACAGGTCGACAATAGGTTGGAGAACTATAAGAAAACCTTACTAGAAAAGGCCAGTAGCCTTTTAGATGCCAATAAATTGGTGAGTACTGATGTTGATAAACGGATTGCCGATCTTGAAGCGGAGATGATTAAACTGCCTGTAAACGAAAGGCAGTTGATAAATATCGAGCGCGAGTTTAACTTAATGGATAAGATATATACCTATTTGTTAGAGAAAAGAGCCGAAGCCGCAATTGCTCGAGCATCAAATACTTCGGACAATAAGGTTTTGGACGCCGCACTCTCTTTTAATGCCACCATGATAAAACCCAACCGTAAGTCAAACTACCTGCTTGCAATAATTATTGGGTTGGCCATACCAGTTATAATAATTGTTTTGGTTAATTACCTTAACACAAAAATTACCGATGTGGCAGAAATTGGAAAGTTTACCAAAACCCCAATACTGGGCTCGGTTGGCCACAATAAGTTTTCAACAGAATTCCCAATATTCGAAAAGCCAAAATCAACACTAACGGAGTCGTTTAGGGCTGTACGAACCAATTTGCAGTTTATTCTGCGCGACCCAAGCCAAAAAGTAATTACCGTAACATCTACTGTGAGTGGCGAGGGTAAAACATTTATTGCAGCAAACTTGGCGGCAATTATATCGCTAAACTCAAAGAAGGTTTTATTGGTTGGGTTGGACTTGCGTAAACCAAAGCTACAGAACTATTTCGGACAACTTCACGATAATGGCCTTAGTACATTCTTGATTGGGCGCGATAAGCAGGAAGATGTTGTTTACAAAACCAAGTGGGAGAATCTTTTCTACGTTCCCTCTGGACCAATACCGCCAAACCCTGCCGAGTTAATTAGCAGTGAGCGAATGCAGGAGTTTATTGATTGGGCTAAAAAGAATTTCGATTATATTATACTCGACACTCCTCCAATAGCCATTGTTACCGATGCCTTGCTTACGCAACGCTTTTCCGATATGGTGCTATTTGTGGTAAGGTTTAACTACTCCAACAAAATGGTTTTAAAGCTGGTTGAGGGCTTAAAGCAAACGGGCGAGTGCGAGAACGTATCGCTTATTGTTAACGATTTGCAGCATAGACGTATTTACGGGTATGCCTACGCGTACAACTACGGGTACTCCTACGGCTATAGCTATGGAAGCACTTATGGTTACGGTAACGACAAGGATGCAGGAGGCTACTACACCGACGATGATATGGTGTTGAGCTGGTGGGATAAGATTAAAAGGTTGTTTTAGGTACTAATAAGTTTACCACAGATTACGCAAATAATCACAGAGAAGGCAGAGTTTTAAAACAAATAAACTACTAGAATGTTAAACGGAAAATCGATTCTTATTACAGGGGGTACAGGTTCGTTTGGTAAAAAATTTACCGAAGTTATTCTAAGGCGCTACCCCGATATTAAACGCATGGTAATTTTTTCGAGGGATGAACTTAAGCAGTTCGATATGGCTCAAATTTATACTCACGATAAGTACCCATGTATTCGTTATTTTCTGGGCGATGTACGCGATTTTGCTAGGCTAAAAAGAGCCTGTGAGGGCATTGATGTAATTATACATGCAGCAGCTCTAAAACAGGTACCTGCCGCAGAGTACAATCCCGACGAATTTATCAAAACCAATATTGGAGGAGCCCAAAACATTATTGATGCAGCACTTGCTACCGATGTTAAGGTTGTTGTTGCGCTGTCGACAGATAAAGCAGCAGCGCCAATTAACCTCTATGGAGCAACCAAGTTGGTTTCCGACAAGTTATTTATTGCTGCAAACAATATTAAAGGTTGGCGCGATTTACGTTTCTCTGTGGTTCGTTACGGAAACGTTATGGGTTCTAGGGGCTCGGTTATTCCATTCTTTATGGAAAAAGCCAAAACAGGGGTTTTGCCTATTACCCACTCCGATATGACCAGGTTTAATATTTCGCTTGAGGATGGTGTGGATATGGTGCTTTGGGCAATTGAAAATGCTATTGGTGGTGAGATATTTGTTCCGAAAATACCTTCCTATAAAATCGAAATAGTAGCTAAGGCTATTGCTCCCAGCGCAAAAATCCAAAACATTGGAATACGTCCAGGCGAAAAGTTACATGAGGAGATGATTACCGAGAGCGACTCTTTCTATACAATTGATATTGGAAAATACTACGCCATTTTGCCTGCTGGTTGCAACATGGAACGTTACCTCGAATTTTATAAAGGAACAAAAGTGCCCATGGGCTTTAAGTATAACTCTGGGCAAAACGACCAATGGGTTAGCGTTGAGGAGATGCGTGAACTTATTCAGAAATATGTAGACCCTAACTTTAAACCAATTTAGACTGAGGGAATACCCTTTGCAATGAAAAATAGGCTTACCGTCATTGCGAGGAGGAACGACGAAGCAATTTTAAGTTACAGATTGCTTCGGGGAAAATGCACCCCTCGCAATGACGCTAAATAGTTTTTCGTAATTGCGATTTAAGCTGCCGTTAAGCAGGCGT